>NZ_CP007203.1:4618612-4918612 GCF_000340565.2 Nodularia spumigena CCY9414 | reverse complement strand
AATTGAAGCCGTGATAGTTTCTGTCTTCGGCGGTGTAGTTGGGACTGCGGTGGGTGTGAGTGGTATTCTATTGGTAGCAGTAGTAACTCCCTTAGAAGCAGCAATTTCTGCTAGTGCGATCGCCACAGCAGTTGGTGTTTCTGGCGGAATTGGCTTATTTTTTGGTGTCGTTCCCGCCCGTCGTGCTGCTCAACTTGACCCCATTGTAGCCCTCAGAAGTGCTTAGAGGATGTTTGAAAAGTTTTGGGCGAATATAATATGGCTACGCCACGCCAAGGGCGAACGCTACTACACAGGCAGGACGCGTAGCGGCTTCCCGTAGGGAAGTCCACCTACGTGGACTAATGAAAAAATGGGATTTTTAACCCGCGCAGGTGGGTTTAGTTTGTGTAGCCGCCACTTCTAGTCGCCAGGGATGTAATAAATTAGACTTAAAGCATAGTGTCGCCAGATCAGTTTCTAATTGTTGGGGAACTGTACCAGTCGGTAAATAAATGGCTGTTAAGCGCAAACTATACAAATCTCCTTGTAGGAGAGAGGAATGGAACTTAAATTATTATGGCAAAAACGATCACAATTACCGATGCTCTCGTTCCTAATCCTGCACCAAAATCGGCAATTATTCGCCTAGAAAATATCTTTAAAATTTACGGAAGTGGAGAAACCGAAGTTAAAGCCCTCAACGATGTGAACTTGACTATCCATGAGGGGGAATATTGTTCAATTATGGGACCTTCTGGTTCTGGTAAATCCACAGCCATGAATATTATCGGCTGTTTAGATCGCCCTAGCACCGGACATTATTATTTAGATAACCTTGATGTCGCCCAAATGAACGATGCAGATTTAGCCAAAATCCGCAATAAAAAACTAGGGTTTGTCTTTCAACAATTCCACTTATTACCCCAACTGACAGCATTAGAAAATGTCATGTTACCAATGGTGTATGCTAGTGTAAATCCTAGCGAAAGACGCGATCGCGCCACCGAAGCCTTAACAAAAGTTGGTTTAGAAAAGCGCCTGAATAACAAACCCACGCAATTATCTGGGGGACAGCAACAACGGGTAGCGATCGCTCGTGCTATAGTAAATCGTCCCGTTGTCCTCCTCGCTGATGAACCCACAGGCGCACTTGACTCCCAGACAACCCAGGAAGTATTAGATATTTTCACCGAATTAAATAACAGTGGAATCACCGTTGTCATGGTAACTCATGAATCAGAAGTAGCGCGTCAAACCCAACGCATTGTTTGGTTCCGAGATGGCGCAGTCGTCCACAGCAACTTAACACCAAAAGATTTAACTCAAGTCACCATGTCTTAATAAAAACCTCCCCTCTCCTTAGTAAGGAGAGGGGTTGGGGGTGAGGTTCCATATTTCATCGCATCTGCTATATAAAACCTAGACAAAACTAGACTTTACTTTCTACTTCAACGGGAGCATGGGAGCAGTTATCCCTCAGTAGACTTTCACGCCTTAGCCAGACGCGATTGTGTTCCAATTAAGTTTCTGAAAAAGACTACCACCATCATTGCTTGGTTTTCGCGTCGGCAATAGTCTCAATTCAATACTTGATATCACCGTATTATATATCAAGTAGTTGATTTTTTCCTAAAATATATATTGATTTTTGTCAATATAAGTATAGTTTTGTCTATGAAATTGTCAACTTAGGACTTGCTCTACAAACCCTGATTACAAACTGGGGGTTTTTCCCGCCTTAGTCTACTTCACCCAAATGACATATAATGAATTAAATAAAAACCTCCCCTGAAACCCAATGTAAATCAAGCTCCTACCCATGATGCACAATTAGCTGCTGATAATATGGTTAGTGGTAAAGAAAAAGCACCGAAGATTGATTTTGAATCTGATTATGCAGCTGCACAAGAATTTAGTGTCAGTGAAATCGACCAGACAAATCAAGGTGCAGCCGCCGCTAAAGCCGCCACCGCACCCAAACAAAAAGTTTCTGAGGTCAAACAAACAAAAACTCAAGCGCCATCCACAGGGAACCCCGAAGACTATGTAGAAATGGCAAAGCAAGTTGGCGGTTCTAGAACTGAGGCTGTAACTAATGTTAGTAATGATTTAGTTCAAAAAGCTTTGAAAAAAGGTCAATCAAAACAGTAATTTTTTCCAATTTTTCCCAGCAATGAACATGATATTTTCAAAGCCTCTGTCTATGGGCTAATACCATTTCTTGATGAGGAACCGCGCCAAATTTTTTAATCTTGTATTTTCCTCCTCTGTGTCCTCTGTGCCTCTGCGGTTCGTTTCTTTCTAAATTGAGCGCATCTTTATACACAATTGGTATAAAATGTACACAAAAGTCTAAAAACCTTTATTTGTGTAGGGTGTGTTATGGACGTTAGTCCTAACGCACCGAAAATCTCGCATGGTGCGTTGCTCTAGGTGACAACACACCCTACAAAAACAGGACTTACGCAAAATTATGAAAAAACGAACCACATTCGCGTAGCGTCTCCCCTTGGGAGAAGGACACAAAGGACACGAAGTCAAGAGGGTTTCAGAGAGTTCTTGCGTAAGTCCTAAAAAAAAGATTTGGAGTAATTTAATCATGTGTGTGTACACTTTAGCTCTGTGGAGTAGAGGTTTGGAGAGGGGTTATTCAGTAAATTTTAAAACTTGGCAAATAACCTCTCAGCACTTTTTGATAACTTCTATTAGTTCCCTGGGATGGTTAATCAAAAAATCGGGATTTTGTTTAGCTAAAGCTTCAGGAGAATTGAAGCCCCAAGTTACTGCAATCACTTTGATATTAGCTTTTTTTGAAGCTTCTATATCTCTGGTTTCATCCCCGACATAAATGACTTCTTGAGTGTTGAGTTGTTTTTGTCTTAATACGTTATTAATTATGGTGGTTTTACCAAAAATCGTGACTCCTGAATAAATAAAGTCGAATAACTGATTTAATTCGTTATTTTCAAGAAAAGCTATGACGTTATCTTGAGAATTAGACGTAATAATTCCTAATCTGTAACCTTGATTTTGCAGTTCTATTAAGGCTTCGTGAATTCCGGGTATGGGTTTTAATTCTTGAAGCTTGTGTTTTAATTCTCCTTTAACTTTTTTGATGAGAAAGGGAATTTTAAAGAAAGAGATTCCGGAGTATTTAAGGATTTCCCTAGAGGTAAAATTTCTGAGCAGGGAAAGTTCCTCTGGAGTAATTTGTATATAACCAAATTCTACAGCTAAACGATTGGCAATAGTCACAAGAGCATCTACTGTATCCGCAATCGTGCCATCAAAATCAAAAATAATTACTTTCTGGGTCATTCTTTAGTTGGGATGCGTCAAGATTAGCACGGGCATTTCGTCTTAACATTTCTGGCTTAATCCGCCGTAAGGCAGATGCGGGAAATCGTTTATTCCACTCTTCCGTTGAGATGTTGGCTAATTCTATCAGCCCAGGTGCAATATTAGCAGGATACGGCTGAAAATCAGCTACATCCGTTGTCTGGGCAAAACGCTGATTCCACGGACAAACATCTTGACAAATGTCGCAACCTGCAACCCAACCTTGTAAATTGGATGATATTGTCTCTGGTAATGTTTCTGAGCGATTTTCGATGGTATGATAGGCAATGCAGCGATTAGCATCAACTACAAATGGTTGGGTAATTGCACCTGTAGGACAAGTGTCTAGACAACGAGTGCAGCTACCACAGTGTTCTGTATGTGGGCGATCGCTTTCTAATTCCAGATTTGTAACTATCTCTCCTAAAAATACCCAAGAACCATATTCTCTAGTAATCAGATTACCATTTTTGGCGATCCAACCGATTCCGGCTCGTTGCGCCCAGACTTTATCTTGTACTGGGCCAGTGTCTGCATAATATCTCGCCTGAATACCTGCATCGAGTGATTCTAGCCACAACATCAGCGCTTTAAGCTTTTTATGCATCACCTTATGATAGTCTCTACCCCAGCCATAGCGAGAGATTTTGGCGTATTCTTCGCCTTCAGGACGTTCGTCTGGGGTGTAGTAATTGAGGGCGACACATACGAGCGATCGCGCCTCTGGCATAATTAAGCTAATATCCTGACGTTTGGGGCTATTCATCCACTCCATATCGGCGTGATAACCCAGACTTATCCATGCTTGTAACCTCTGCGCGTCTGTATTATCTACCCCATCTACAGCAGTAATCCCGACTTTGTGGAATCCTAACTCTTTGGCTTTTTCTTTAACTACATTGCTGCTAATTACAGAATGCTTATCCATTTTTCTTATGTGAATTTAGAGGCAATTATGGGCAGCTTATTTATACATTATCCCTGGAAAACCTTTGTTCAACATTTGCTAACTCACCTATATGTAATAATTATTTGATTTTTGTTAAGAAATCATGCAATATGTCAATTAAGAGGTATGGCAAACCTCCCAGTAATTACCTGCGTATTTCCAATAACCAACTGTGGTGAAATCATGACATTCACTTCTGATTCAGCTTCAACCCGTTTATCTAATCAGCCTGGTGATGCTGTTAGTTCCACCACTGCTGTATTCCAAAGCCTGAGCGTGGATGATCAGCTAGCAGTGCTATGGTATGCCTACACAGAAATGGGACGTTCCATTACACCAGCAGCTACAGGTGCGGCTCGTTTACAACTAGCCTCCGGGTTGCTGACTCAAATCAAGCAGATGTCTCATGTAGAGCGGTTAAATGTCATGCGTGACTTAGCTGCTCACAAAAATACTCAATTTTCCCGTTCCTATGGTATTCTGAGCAATAATACCAAATTGGCTTTCTGGTACGAGTTATCAGAATTGATGGTAAAACATCTTGTTGTACCTATGCCAGTAGGCTATGAATTTTCTCGTGATGGTGTGCAGGTACTTGCAGCTATCAAAGCATTAGATTTTGGTCAGCAAATCTCTGTGCTTCGCCAGGTAGTAGCTGATATGGGCGTTGATCCCTTGGCTGAATAATTCCAATTTGATGTTTTCACATCTTGTATAGCTATGGAAAATGGTGCAAGATATCAGCACAAAGATGGATTTGTTGTTGGGGAAATCTATTTCTATAGCACCTTTTTTTGATGCTATTTTTATCTTTTAATAAACTTCAGCTAGCATAATCAAGGGAATTATATGACAGCTGCTGAATATTTAGAGGCAAATCAGATAAACGTCGCCACTACAATCACAGAAGAATTGCAGATTGAGGGAATTGTCGAACCCACTATCTGGCGTTACTTTGAAACTCTCAACGCCGGAGAATTTGCAGCAACTGCGGCGTTATTTGCCGATGATGGGGTGATGCACCCGCCCTTTGAATCTGGTATTGTGGGACGAGAGGCGATCGCTATCTATTTACAACAAGAAGCTGAAAATATTCAAGCTTGTCCGCGTCTAGGAATTGTGGAAACATTAGAAAATGACCACATCCAAATTCAGGTAACAGGTAAAGCGCAAACTTCCTGGTGTGGTGTCAATGTCACCTGGTACTTTATCCTCAACCAACAAAGGCAAATTAGCAATGCCAAAATCAAACTATTAGGTTCTCCCCAAGAATTACTGGCTCTGCGTCGGGAAAATTAGCCCCTATGTTGATATTGGTTATTTTTTGGTGGTAGCTGTTTGCAACAAAGAGCGCATTAACAATTTCCGACCTAAATCAATATCTGATGGCGCACATTGCCATTCTGGGTGTGCTGTCATTAATAAACTATCCAAGGTTTCTTGGTCAAATAGATGCCAAATTGGAGCATAATTAATTTCTGCTTCCACAGCATAACAATTAGGACTGATACAGTGAATCGTACAATCACTGGCAATTCTGTTCACAGTCATTTGTTCCCCAGGCTGTAAAGACCGAAATTGGCGGATAGCTTGCTTCAATTCACTCATTGAGGAAACTACCAATCCAGGTATAGCTATTATTACATTGCTGTCTCCATTGACTGCAATCCAGTAATGACGACTGGGGTCGATACCCTGTAGCCAAGGTGATTCATCATCAAGGCGATAGCGTGGCGACAAACAAAATAAAGCTTCCATAGATTTCGTGATAACGTTGGTTGATTTAGTGTAATCCTTTACACGCGTGGCTATCCTGGGGGTTGTAGGGCTATGCCATTACCTTTTTTTTGGAGATATAAAATCGGCAGTTAGGCTTGCTACTGTATCCAGTATTTAATATTTGGCAGTGATAAATCAACTTAAATTAGCAAAAATTATTATCTAACTTTACATTTATTCATAAATTCACCTCTCTTCAGCATTCAGCCGAAATCCCTATTGACTTTCCTGTAAGTATTTTGGTGGGTTACGCTGTCGCTAACCCACCCTACGGTGATTTTTAGGGAAGGGCAAAAATTTGAGAAGAACACAAAAAATGGACACTGATAAATCTGTGTTTATCTGTGTCCATCTGTGGTTGATTAAATTAACCGAAAATTATTCCCATTCTATGGTTCCAGGTGGTTTGGAGGTAATATCGTAAACCACACGGTTAACACCTTTCACCTCGTTGACGATGCGGTTAGAAATGTCTTCCAATATATCGTAAGGTATGCGCGCCCAGTCAGCAGTCATACCATCTTCACTGGTGACAATGCGGAGAACAATGGGGTAAGCATAGGTACGTTTGTCACCCATAACGCCGACACTGCGAATCGGTAATAATACGGCGAAGGCTTGCCAAACATCGTGATATAAACCACGTTTGTTAATTTCTTGGCGAACAATTAAATCAGCATCACGGAGAATATTCAATCTTTCGGGGGTGACTTCGCCTAAGATGCGAATTGCTAAACCTGGGCCGGGGAAGGGTTGGCGTTGGACAATTTCTTCTGGTAAACCAATGGAACGCCCTACTTTACGGACTTCATCTTTAAACAGTTTCCGCAATGGTTCTACAAGTTTAAACCGCAAGTCTTTCGGCAAACCACCAACGTTATGATGACTCTTAATTTTTACTGCTACCCGTTCGCCGGTTTGGGGGTCTACGTTGGTATCAGCAGACTCGATGACATCGGGATACAGTGTACCTTGGGCTAAATAGTCAAAGTGTCCCAGGCGTTTGGATGTTTCTTCAAATACTTGGATAAATTCATGTCCGATGCGGCGGCGTTTTTCTTCGGGGTCTGTGATACCCTCTATCATGTTGAGGAAGCGATCGCGCGCCATGACGTATTCTACAGGAATATGAAACTGTTCTTTAAATAGTTTCAATAATCTTTCTGGCTCTAATTTCCGCATAAAGCCTTGGTCAATAAACACACAGGTCAATTGCTCCCCAATAGCTTTATACAACAAAAACGCCAGGGTAGATGAATCAACTCCCCCAGATAAGGCTAAAAGTACCCGCTTATCACCAACTCTGGCGCGAATTTCCCGAATTGCTTCTTCAACAAATGCCTCTGTTGTCCAGGTGGGTTCGCAATCGCAGATATGATATACAAAGTTGCGAATTAATGGTAAACCACCGAGGGAATGTACTACTTCGGGATGGAACTGGACACCATATAGTTTCTTTTCGTGGTCAGCGATCGCCGCACAGGGTGTATTATCTGTATGGGCTAACAATTCAAACCCCGTTGGCATTTTAGTGACTGAATCTCCGTGACTCATCCACATAGTAGTGCCTTCTTCGACGTTAGTTAATAAGTCGGTAGGGTCATCTATATATAATGATGCTTTACCATACTCACCGCGATCAGCTTTGGCTACTTCCCCATCAAGTTGCTTCACCATCAACTGCATTCCATAGCAAACACCCAGGATGGGAATGCCTAAATTCCAGATTTCTGGATCACAATGGGGAGCGTGATCATCATAAACTGAACTCGGACCACCAGAGAGAATGATGCCCTTGGGATTTAGTTTTCGTAAATGTTCAGGTGTCGTGCGATAAGAGAGAACTTCGGAGTATACTTGAGTCTCGCGGATACGACGCGCAATCAATTCTGAATATTGTGAACCGAAGTCTAGAATCACAATCATTTGTCGATCTAGTCGCCCCAAATTTTCCATTTGAGACGCTTGTTCGGTTTGTAGAGTCACCGATGTATTCATGATGGGGGGAGTTGTAGATGTAAGGTAGATGTTCGTTCTGTGGTCTAAACTAGATCCCACTTATCGCCTGGTTTAGCTGGTAAATGGTTGGTTGAGTGGATAGCCAACAAACGCGAGGTTGAACGCGCTTGCTAGTCTCTGCTTATGGCATGGTATTAAAAAGAATGATTTAACTGAGAATGACTACGGAAAAAAATATGTATTTGGATTATTTATGATTATTCATAATAAATTAACACAATTTTTCCATTAAGATACCACCGATTTTGCTCTTGATGATAATTTGGCGATCGCGATCAAAGAGAATAGAGCCGCAGACTGTGGTATCTTTACCTCTACTGCTATGACTTTGAATGTATTCTAAAGAACGCGTATCAATAGCTTGAGCGATCGCACGATAAATTTGATTTACCCAATCACTACCTGTATCAGCATCTAAAGATTTTAAGTATTTTAATGCCGCTTCAGCTGTAGGACTATCAAACACCGTGTGTATATCTTCTGATTTTAAACCCACGAGGGCGCAGTGGGCAGCTAAAATTTCCCGACGACCATCAGCCAAGTGATGATGGGTGTGAAAAATTCCCCCGGCTAATTTCATCAGCTTCCCGTGATAGCCAAATAATAAGATTTCTTTAACACCCAAAACATCAGCCTCTACTAACAGTGGTCCGAGCCAGTTAGCAGTTTTTACCAGTTGTTCGGGATTAATACCGAGTTTACGCGCCAAATCTAGACCATTTTCGCCAATACAAAACACCAAAGTTTCAAATTGACTGGCTTTATCTTGTAATTCGCTGCGAAAAGTGGTTAATTGATCTGGTGTACTTAAAGGTTGAGAAATCCCAGTTGTTCCCAATAACGAGAGTCCTTCCACCACACCAAAGGCAGAATTAGAAGTACGAACAGCAAGCGATCGCCCTTCAGGTAGAATAATACTTACCGTGATTTTCTCTTCAGGTGCTAACATTCGGCTGAGGTTTTCTTGTAGCAGCCTTTGAGCATAACCATAAATCGCCGGTTGATTACCAGCATTTAGCTGTATACCAATACCTTCCCCACCTTGAATAATTACACTTTCCCCATCTCCTGTTCTCCATTCCACTAACGCCCAAATTGGAGTATTTCTAGTTAAATCGAGATTATCACCCGGTTCACTGCGAGTAATAGCCAAAGCCATATTTTCAGATAGTCCTGATACCTGTTCAATGGGTATTTCTGCTATTTGCGCGGGTGAAATCAAGTCAACGGAAACAGATGCGAGAGGTTGACAATGGCGTAACCAGTGTAACGCCGCAATAGCAGAAGCACAGGCAAAAACGGGGAGAGTGTATCCAGAACGGGACATTAGGGAGTAGGGGGAAAGAGGCAGGGGAGCAGGGAGCAGGGAGCAGGGGGGAGAAGACGGTAACTTCCCAATAACTAATGACTAATGACTAATGACCAATGACTTCTGAAAGTAAATTTTCCATAGCTTCCCCAGAAATTCCTTGTTGGATATAACGGGGAGCTTCAGGATTGTAAGGGCTTTTGATGCGGTCAACACTGAGAATTATGGCTTCATCTGGGATAACTGGCACATCGGGGTCAAATGCAGTTGGACGCATCAAGGAACTAGAGAAACCTTTAAAAATGGCGATTTTATCTTGCTCATCGGCGATTTGCACTGTTACCAGTAAGACTTCCTGCGGGCGTTTAATGGTGTATTCTTCCAGTCGCTTACCAATGGAATTATTCATTTTTCCCTACTGTTGTGTAGCTGAACGTCCCTGTTTACCCAGCTTAACTACGACAAAGTATGTCAAATACACTACATAAATTAGTAAACCAACGATGCCCAGAAAGCCGAGAAAAGCAGGTTTGCTATTGTAATGAAAATATTGTTTAAACAGTAAGGGTGCTTCCAGCCAAACTTGACAATAGGGCGTTTTGATGGCCGTTTCTGAGATAGCACAACCCACAAAAGGCACAAGAGAAATTGCACCTAAAATAGAATAAACAGTTACACCCCAGCGCCAAGAGTTAAAAATCAGCTTTAAAGGGGTATTTGCTTGATAATCAATTTCATCATTGAGATCCACCCAAAACCACAGGGAAATGGTAATCAGAACTCGCCCCATCAAGCCGGATATAAAGCTAACTGGGTACTGAGCAATCATTAAATAAATTGTAATGGCTAGCAGACTGGATACTCGCCAGTAAATGGTTAACAGGCGTTGCATTCCTTCGGCTTTTTGTACAAATGCCCAAATTAGCACAATTAAAGGAGTAAACACTAAAAATAATAATGCTAGTCGATAGTCAATCCAGACAAGCTGGCGAAACCAAACTTCATTCATAATTTTTTTTTAGATTAGCAATAATAAATTTAAATCCATGATTTGGAAATTCGCTTAATTTATAGTTAAAAAAAACAAGCAACTGGCAGAACTTCAACTTAAATATCTTGCATAATCCTACAGCGTCGTCAGGAGAGTTAAGGAACTCGTACCGAGTAGTAAGTCCACAAAAAACCCAATTTTGTTAAATGCTGGGAGTTCTTTTTCAGAACATCGATCCTGAATAGAAACCTCCTAGACTCACCTAACCCTAGAATTATTAACTTACCCTCCTGAGTAGAGAGAAGATGATTAAAAGGGATGGACTTCGATTTAATATGGGGTTAGCGCCAAGGTGCAAGATATCAGTAAGTAGATTCTCGTTGCTTGCTTATGCGGCAAAAACAAATTTACCGACTCAGTGTCTAGTCTTCGTAAACCCGGCACTCAGCAGCGTCTGGGTTATCGTCACAGTACTTTTCTAGGGAATTTTTTGGATTCTTGCTGCGTTGGTGGGCGGCTTCAGCTTGGAGTTCTTCAACTGCATCCCAAGCGGCGGCACACTCAGCAGAGTTGCTCCCTGAAATGTCACAGACAGTCCGAGCTTGTTCTACTTCTGTTTCGATTTTTTCTTGGATTTTTTCTTGGATGTCGCTCATAGTTTAGTCTCTTTGTGTAATTTTCGTACCAGTATAGAAAAACTTGAAGAATGGCATCTTTGTGTTCTATCGTTAACCATTCTAACCACTTAGCAGTTACTTTAAGTATTTTAGCTTATTGATCCATGCTCAAGACAAGAGCTGGGAATCTATGAAGCATTACTTGTAGTATCCGTACTATAAAAGTATAATCATACAATATAAGTAGGTAAACAAAAAAAATTAAAGGTAGTGTAAAGATAAGTAAATACGGAAAAACATATATTAGGGTGATGTAAATATGGGGTCAAGGTTAAGGATATTCCTGACAAAAAAACAAGATAGAGAGTTGTTTGACCTGAGAACAGCGAAAGTACCGCAGAAAGTAAAAGATAGAGCTGAAGTAATCAGATTAAATGCAGATGGTTGGTATGTGGAAAAAATAGCGGCTCACTTTGATTGGGGAGAGCAAACAGTAAGAGTCGTGTTGAATAAGTGGGAAAAAGAAGGAATAGAAGGACTCCATGAGTTACCAGGTCGAGGGAGAAAGCCAAAATTGGTGGAAGCTGACATTGAATATTTAGAAAAATGCTTGAAAGAAGAAGCACAAACTTATAACAGTAAGCAATTAGCAGAAAAACTGGATAAAGAGCGTGGGATAAAAGTAAGTACCAACACAATCAGACGGGGACTAAAAAAAAAGGGGTGATTTGGAAGCGGATAAGAATAAGTCATCAAGCAAAACAAGATCCAGTGACTCGTGCAAATAAACAAGCAGATATGGATATGTTAGAACTGGCTGCGGCTAGTGGAGAAATAGACCTAAAATATTTGGATGAATCAGGATTTTCAGCTTGGAGTGATTCAGGTTATACATACTATCAAAAAGGAGAACAAAAAAAGCTCGAACAAACAAAAAGACGTGGACGCAGAATCAGTATTATTGGGCTATTTCAGCCATTAATTAGCTTTATTTATGGTCTAGTAATTGGAGGAGTTAAGCGCAGTTCTTACATCAAAATGATGGAACAAGAGGCGCAAGAAGCATCTGAAAGTAAACGAATGAGAGTCATAGTTCAAGATAATGGACCAATACATTGTTGTAAAGAAGTTTAGGCATTATGGACAAAGTGGGAACAAATGGGTTTATATATGTTTTTCCTTCCTAAATATTGCTCGGAAATGAATCCAATTGAATTAGAATGGCAACATCTTAAACGAGATGAAATTGCTGGAAAAATGTTTGAGGATGAATTAGAACTAGCGTATGCAGTTATGGATGGTGTTGAAACCAGAGGTAAAAAAGGAAAACACCGGACAGAACGTACTAAATTTAACAAAGCCAATTAGGTTAACTTTTCTTTACATACCTTTAAATTTTTCTGTTAACCTACTTATTTGCACGAGTCACTGGATCTTGTTTTGCTTGATGACTTATTCTTATCCGCTTCCAAATCACCCCTTTTTTTTTTAGTCCCCGTCTGATTGTGTTGGTACTTACTTTTATCCCACGCTCTTTATCCAGTTTTTCTGCTAATTGCTTACTGTTATAAGTTTGTGCTTCTTCTTTCAAGCATTTTTCTAAATATTCAATGTCAGCTTCCACCAATTTTGGCTTTCTCCCTCGACCTGGTAACTCATGGAGTCCTTCTATTCCTTCTTTTTCCCACTTATTCAACACGACTCTTACTGTTTGCTCTCCCCAATCAAAGTGAGCCGCTATTTTTTCCACATACCAACCATCTGCATTTAATCTGATTACTTCAGCTCTATCTTTTACTTTCTGCGGTACTTTCGCTGTTCTCAGGTCAAACAACTCTCTATCTTGTTTTTTTGTCAGGAATATCCTTAACCTTGACCCCATATTTACATCACCCTAATATATGTTTTTCCGTATTTACTTATCTTTACACACCTTTAATTTTTTTTGTTTACCTACTTAGTAGTAAATCAACATTTAAATATTTTGTTATAGTAATATAGCAGAAGTCAAAAGTCAAAAGTGAAAGACTCGCTGTGACTGGGTTTTAGGCTTTTGCAATGTCCTAACAACCTTGGCGGTTGCTATACTAGGGATAAAAACAATTACAAATTAGAAACTATGATTACTAATGAAAGATCAGATGTAGCTGCAATTATCGCAAAGCAGCGTGAATTTTTTCAGACTGGAAAAACCAAAGATATTACATTTCGCCAAGAACAACTCAAAATTCTCAAACAAGCAATAGTTGAGAATACACAAGCAATCATTGAAGCACTAGAAGCAGATTTACAGAAACCAGTATTTGAGAGTTACGCTACAGAAGTTGGTGTAGTCAATGAAATCGATGACGCTATCAAAAACCTCAAGAATTGGAGTAAGCCCAAAAAAGCCGCAGTTCCCTGGAAGTTTTTTCCATACTCAGCCAAAATTTATCCAGAACCGCTAGGAGTTGTTTTAATTATCGGTCCTTGGAATTATCCTTTGCAGCTAATTATCTCACCTTTAGTCGGTGCGATCGCCGCAGGAAATTGTACAATTCTCAAACCTTCAGAAATTGCACCCCATACTTCCAGTTTAGTAGCGCAAATAATTGGCAAACATTTTAACCCAGATTATATTGCTGTAGTAGAAGGAGGTGTAGAAACCAGTCAACAACTCCTAGCAGAAAAATTTGACCATATCTTTTTTACTGGTGGTACAGCTATTGGTAAAATTGTCATGGAAGCAGCAGCAAAACATCTCACACCAGTTACTTTAGAATTAGGTGGTAAAAGCCCTTGTATTATCGATAGTGAAATTAACTTAGAATACACTGTTAAACGCATTGTTTGGGGCAAATTTATTAATGCTGGACAAACGTGTATTGCGCCTGATTATCTTTTAGTTGATCAAAAAATCAAAAAAGATTTGGTGGATGGGATGAAAAAATGCCTCAAAGAATTTTATGGCGATAATCCCGCAATCAGTCCAGATTATGCTAGGATTGTGAGTAAAAAACAATTTGACAGGTTAGCTAATTTAATTAAAGATGGCGAAATTATTATTGGCGGAGAAACCAACCCTGAAGAACGTTATATTGCGCCTACCTTACTTGATCATGTTTCTTTAACAGATTCCGTCATGGAAGAGGAAATCTTTGGTCCGATTTTACCGATAATTGAATATACAGATATTACAGAAGCGATCGCCTTAATTAACTCTAAACCAAAACCCTTAGCTTTATACATATTTACTCAAAATAAAAACCTGCAAAAACAAGTCTTACAGTCAACCTCATCCGGTGGAGTTTGTATCAACGACACAGTTATGCAAGTTGGTGTTTCATCTTTACCCTTTGGTGGTGTAGGTGATAGTGGAATTGGTAGCTATCACGGTAAAGCCAGTTTTGACACTTTTTCCCATTACAAAAGTGTGTTAAAAAATTACTTCTGGCTAGATTTAAACTGGCGTTATGCGCCCTACAAAGACAAATTATCAGCCTTAAAGAAAATTGTCGGCTAAAGCCCCAAACCACTGCTGTAACGCTCCTGGTTCCAAGGTTCACCACGGCGGTGGTAGCCATTACGCTCCCAAAAACCCAGTTCTTCCTCATTGAGAAACTCCAAACCATTAATCCATTTGGCACTTTTCCAGGCGTAGAGATGAGGTACAACTAGGCGCAATGGTCCACCGTGTTCTGTTGTTAACGGTTCACCAAATAGTTTAATAGCAAAAAAATTTTCTTCTCGTACAAAGTCTTCTATAGAAATATTAGTAGTATACCCACCATAGCAGTCTTTGCATTTAATCTCATAAAATTGTAGTTTTGCGTAGTCAAACGTAGCTATACCCGTCACTACAATGAACCTTAGTAATATCTTTCATTGTTGAAAATTCAACTCTAAAACCATTGATAACAATCTCACATCCGTTTTTTGTGGGAGTTTTAACACGACTTACATACTTTCCAGAAGTTATGTTTTTACGATCTTTGTGCAAAGTAGCCTTAACAAAATCTCCTGTAGAAACATGAGTGAATATTTTTTTAGGCTCAGTGCAAGGAAAACCAAATTTATTGATCCTACAGAATCTTCTGCAACTATGCCCCGTGCTTTTTACTGTTAAAATTTTTGTTGTCAGTATTTTGAGAGTTTCAACTTTTCCTACACAAGCAGCATCAATCCAATGAGTTTTAGGCAATCCTAAACGAGTTCTATTAAACTTAGTTAAACCTCCTGAACCTGTTGTTATAGGTAATCCAGTTTCTTTTAACTTATTAAATAAAGCCCATCTCGTTGAATTTACAGCAGACGCATCTTTTAGTGGACGCTTGGCTTGGGATAAAATTTGCTTCAACAACTCAGGCTTTTTTGCTAAAAACTTCTCAATATCTTGAGTACCTTTTTTGATATTGCATTTCTCACAAGCTAGACACAAATTAGAAATTCTATTAGTTCCTCCTTTGGCTTTTGGTTTAATATGCTCAACTTGTAAAGGGACATTTTCCGCAGTACAGTATGCACATTTTCTATTCCATTTATTCAAAAGATATTCACGGACTTCATACCCTTGTAACTCTCCCTGTTGATACTCAAAGCCTGATATCTCCGGGTTTTCTAGCTGCTGTAGGTCAAACCTAGCAAGCTCTTCAACTATGTCAGTTATTGGGGCAAAATTACATAATCTTTTAACCCAAGTGTTAATAGTTAAAACTCTATGGCTTAAAGAAGGTGCTAACCAACCTTGAGGTTTAGTGCGGTTAAGAAATCTAGCTTGACGATAACGAGTATGTCTAGAACGTCTTCCTCGCCTTACTCCTTTTCGAGTTTCTAGGCTTTCTTTAATAGCTAAACCTCTGTGTTGTAATTCCATACCCCAGATGACTTTATTATTTTGAACTAACGCAAAACCTGTAGTTTTACTCCCTGGATCTATTTTTAATTCAATCGGTTGAGTTGGAACTTCAGATTTAGGTTCTTTCAAAATTATGGTAAATGGAAATCTTCTAAATACAGCAGCTTTTTGTTGATTTAATAAAAAACGTGCATCTCCTGGATGAATTGGAGTAAGTGGTTTTTTGTTGGTATCAAGAACTAGAACAAAATTAGACATTTAAATTTCACCTTTTCAGGGTAATGTTTGCTTCAACCTTGTTATCTGAGCTTGTTATGCTAAATACACTATCCTTGCGGATTGTTTAATAAGTAGCAACATGGCAGGGGACTAGCGAATCCCAAGGTGTTATGACCTAGATAACGTTTACTCATGTTTTGAGTGGTTTGGTTCACATAAACTACAGATTACTCCGTTTATTTATGCTCTCTCTATTTGATCACGGGTGAAGGAGATTTTTTGACAGCGATTAAAATCGCCTACGCCTTACCCCCATACATGAATGTAGGGGCTTCCACGGCGCGAGGTGTCTGGTGAGTAATGGGTAACGGGTTTCCCCAATTACTCATTACCCATTTTCTATCAACCCGATGAGCTTTTGCGGACTATCGATGATTGATAATGCAATCAGAAAACCACAGAAAAAGCTCTCATACAGTCTTGATAAATCTGAAAACTGGCTTTTCCTGACTAGGGAATTATGATTCTGCTTCCTCTTCTTCAGTGGTGGGATAGACAAAGGTAGAACGTCCAGTCAAAATTGATTTGCCCAGAGAAAGAGCCTTTTGAGCTTCAACAGCAGCTTTATGTCTCCAGGTGGCTCGACGTTTATCTCGTTTGGACTTGGATGTTTTCTTCTTAGGGACAGCCATAGTAGCGGATATCGCAGTTCTTGACAACCTTCCTATTCTAAGCCATCAGTTCGACTTTATAGATTGTCCGTGGGGATTGAGAAATAAATTCCCTATTCCCTACTCCCCACTCCCTATTCGCTACTCCCTACTCCCTACTCCCCACTCCCTATTCCCTACTTGGCATTGGGAATTGCAGGTTTTGTGTCAAACAAGAGGAGCGATCGCGCTGTTTTGAAGTAAGTTGCCCAACGTTGGGGGTCGGGGCGTGTGCGCCATTGCTGGCGACTAACTTCTAAGGCCAAAATAGGTGCGATCGCACCATAACTTTCCACCGTGACGATTACTGAAACATCTGTAGTTAATATGTCTTTGTCAAAGCTCCGTTGAGCAGCTGCCCTGGAAACCGCTTCTGCTCGTTGGAGTATGGTTTCATAGCTTTCATCTGCCATGCGCTCAATCTTCAGGTCAACTCTAGCGGTATAAGCGCGAACTATTTGGGGGGCGATCGCTTCTGTTAATACCCACACAGAAATAGGCGAAAAAAGTAAAACAATTAACGGAAAGCTCCGGATCTTTTTGGCAATTTGGCCAATAAATGGAAAGGGAATGATCAATGATCGTTGATGAGCAATATTCCTGGTCATAACCTGATAACTCCTTATTGATGATTTGTAATTTGAATTTTACTCAGCATGATTATCTAAGTTTACTGTCATAAAAACTGCTTATAACTCAGTAACTCGATCATATTCTCCGAAGACTATAAGACATAGGTTAGCTTTGTTTTTTCAGCAAAGCCAACCGCAATTTTAGGCAATCAAACAACAACCTACAAAGAGCGGGATGGCAAATTACTGGGCGATCACAATCGGCATCAATCAATATCAGTTATTTCAACCCTTACGTTGCGCTCAAGCAGATGCCGAGGTACTAAATAATTTTTTGGTTCAAGAAGGAGGCTTGGCACAGCAACGGTGTCTGTTGATGACAGCTGCTTCCCCACCCATTGGGGATAGATCCACCTATCCCACTAAGCAAAATATTCTGGTGTTACTGGAGGATTTGACGGCAGCTTGTTGGCAACCACAAGACCATCTCTGGTTATTTTTTAGCGGTTATGGAGTCAGTTACAAAGGCCAAGATTACTTAATGCCAGTGGAAGGAAATCCAGAATTGGTAGAAGAAACTGGCATAGAAGTGCGATCGCTCATGCAAAGTCTGCAACTGACTGGAATTAATACACTGATGCTGCTTGATATCAACCGTGCTTTTGGCACTCAAGCAAATAGTCCCGTGGGGCTAGAAACCATAGAACTTGCTAAAGAACTACAAATTGCCACAATTCTTTCTTGCCAATCGGATCAATTCTCTCATGAAAGTAGCGAACTAGGTCACGGATTCTTCACAGCTGCACTATTAGAGGCTTTGCGTTCTGGTAATGCCAGTAGCTTGACTGATCTAGAAAGCTATTTAAGTGTTCTTACCCCAGAATTATGTCAACACTACTGGCGACCTACACAAAACCCTGCAACGATCTTTCCATCTCACCAACCACCAATATTACCGGAGTGTGAGGAGGAAAACCACAACCTAGTACTTTCCAGCACCATACAACCCAGTGGAGCCGAAGCAGTTATTTTTCCAGAGGAAAGCTTTGCTGTTGCACTTACAGCGTCTTCTCTGGGCGCAACAATCCCTAAAAATTTAGCCAAGACGCAAAACGCCAATATCTGGGAGTCAGCCCAAGGTGTGGAAACTACTCTAGGTGCTAAATCCCAATCGGTAAATTTTTCCAACTTCATCCCAGCCATTAGCCAGTTGGAAGAACAAAAACTTTCTAGCTTGGCTCAACAAGAGTACCTCAACCAACAAAACACGCTCAATAGGCACATGGCTACAGGGGGAAGGTTCATCCCCAATGCGCCTCAACCTTATGTTTCTCCCTTACCTGAGAATAAGGCAGATGCCCCATTATGGAAACAGTTTTTAGTTTGGGGTGGCGGCACTATGTTGGTAGTAGCTTTAATTTCTGTAGTTATTCTCCGCAATCAGGCGAGATTGTTGCAAATTAAAGAAATATCACCCATAGCACCCATTACTGCTACCCCTGAGCCAAATGTTGACGCTAATGCTGACTCGGAATCAAATACATCACCAATAACTCCTCCCACGAATAACCAATCTAGCGCCCAAATCGCCGCTAATTCTCAGTCTCAAAAGCGGAGTCAAGCAGTCTTAGACTTAGCGAAAATGTCTCTGAGGGAAACTCAAGCTAGTGATCTGAGTCAGGCGATCGCCACTGCTAGTAAAATTCAACCAGGTGAACCACTCTACGAACAAGCTCAGGATAATATTAAAATTTGGAGTCGCATGATTCTAGATTTAGCAGAAGGTCGTGCCAAGCAAAAACAATATACAAATGCCATTGCTGCGGCTCAATTAGTTTCCCCAAATCAAGCCCTTTATCCTCAAGCACAAGCAGCAATTAGCCAATGGCAGTTAGAAGCTCAACAATATGTGGGTAATCAAACTGTTTTAGATGCAGCTCAGTCCTTAATTAGACCCGGACAAGCATCAACATATAATCGTGCCATTGAAGTCGCTAGAAGAGTACCACCCGGTCAACCAGGATTTGATAGCGCCGAAAAATCTATTAATGAATGGAGTGCAAAAATTTTGGAACTGGCTAAAAGTCGAGCTGACCAAGGTAATATCGCCGCAGCAATTGAAACGGCTACTTTAGTCCCACAGGTGACAGATGTTTACGAAGACGCTCAAGAAGCCATCCAACAATGGCAAGCCAGAAACATGACAAATTAATTAGACCACAGTGTAGAGACCTTTCATGCAAGGTCTCTACAGGGTTTTAACTTCCGTTGTGTGTTTCATTTACCAGCAAAATTGCTGTAAAAAAAGCTAGGAGTTAATTATTAACTCCTAACTCTTCTGTGTGTTTTGACTCAACAGATTTTCTTAGCAGTATTGAGATATATCTTCACCACATTCGTCTGCAAGATAGCACAGCGCTCGGAAGCGTAAACCAACCACTTCTTCAAAAAAGGGATTGAGTTTACACATAGGCGGAATGTGAAACAGTTTTTTCCCGAATAATTTGACATCGCGCTCAAAGGGACATTGAGCCGGAATCAGTTTGCACAAGCGGTGAGCTAGTTTAGGATTATTAATTTGAATATTTTCTATCCTCTGCCGCAGGGGTTGCAGAAGATCACCGTTAGACTGAGGAGCCGAAGGGTGTAGCTGAGTTACAGGAGCTTGATTAGTCTCTGTTTGATTAATCGATACCCAGCTTGCCAAAAAAAACCTTTTCGTGGTATTATCAAATACCTTCATGATTAAGCCTCTGTATTAATGAGGGTATTCATCTTGCTGATGAATGTATACAACGTGGCAATTACCTTTACCGGAAAATCGTTTCCTGACTGAGTTACAATAGGTATAACAGTAGCCACTTATGCCAGAATCGAATTTATTACTACATCAAGTTAATCGCAATTTTCGCAGTATCGGTAGTGTAATAATCTAATCTTATTGATAAGTTCACATACTTTACATTTTAGTAAAGTCATCTGTCCTTGGACAGGTTCCAAGGTATTCGTTACACAATTTAATATAACAAAATTCTATATAAATTTTCAGTAGGTATAAATATCATAAATGCAAATATTCGTTGTAGTGGCTGAATATTGGAGGATTTCAGCGCCCTGTGTTCAGATATTGGGTTTCGCAATGGCTGGGAAAAGAATGTGATCATCCAGCAAGTTGCAATTTATTGAGTCTTGGAGCTAACTTACCTGGGTTTGGCTTTAGATTATGTCCCTGGGTTACGGATGAACCGAGCCACTATTGCGGCCCAAAATTCCTAACACCAAGATTGTTCTCCGTCAGGATTGTGTAGTAACTCACGAATATTGGCTTCCATAACTCGGTAGCCCACATTACCATTGAGTCTCTGCCGTCCTTCATTAAAAATTAGGGTAGGGCTGACCGTAACCATAAGCTCTTTGACCAATTCAAAATCCTTAGATAGTTGAGCATAAGCCTCACCACTATCAATCTCAGCTTGGATCGCAGCAATTGGGAGTTTTAACTCCTCCGCAATTTCAAATTGCACCTTACGCTCAGAAACGTTTGCCAGTTGGGTAAAAAACGCTGCTCGAAATGCCTTAGTTGCTTTTTCAAATACCTGTTGATCTGGCTCAACCAAACCCTTTGCTTCTAATAATTGAATCGCATGGAGAAACAAATGACAAGATGTAGATGAAGCTGGTGTCACCTTAGTCCAAATATCAGGATGAAGGCTGATATGGTCAAATTTTTTGGCAACCCCCTGAACATGATCACTGTATCCTTGCAATCCCCCCCGCTCTCGCCATCGATTCTCCAGCTTTTCACGAGCAGCACCAAAAACGGGGACAAAGTGGTGTTCTATAGCAATCTTGTCTTGAAAAGTTGTTTTCAATTCATCTAGCCGAATTTGAGCAATATAAGCCCAAATGCAGAGAATATCAGAAAAGTAAAAAATACGAATCGGTTCCATATAGCAAAACTCACAAATAAATCATTGATAAAAGCCAAAAAACCCGATTTATTCAAGAAACCAGGGTGATAAATTCTATTCTCAGTAGGGTGGATTAGGAAGGTAGTCCGTAACCCACCACAAATTTAACTCAGCAGCTTGATTAAGATGCTACCTGCGCTGTAGTGCGAGTCCGTCGTCTTCTACCATCGGAAACTTTCGCAGGTGGTTCTTCAGCAATTTGCATCAATAAAGTTACAGTGGGTTGACATTGCAATTCTCGACGAATGGAGCGTTGTAATTCGCGCTCTAACATCCCTTGCAGTCCACCCCAGTCTACTTCTGGTTTTTCGCCTTCACGAATCTGGGCAAATTCTGACCAACGCACAGTGAGCATTTCTTCAATGCGCTGTTGTACCCATTTTTGTACCAGCGATCGCTCTACACTAGTCACAACACCCCGTAGATGAGTTTCTGGTTTAGCAAGCAGTTTGCCATTCCAATCGATAGCGGCGGCGATGGTAACAATGCCTTCTTCTGACATTTTTTGTCGTTCTTGCAAGACTGTATCACTGACCATACCAGCGCTGGTGGTATCCACAAGTTCGATACCAGATGCGACTTTACCAGCAACACGGATAGAGTCTTCTGTTAATTCAACGATGTTGCCATTTTCGATAATTACCATATTTTCGGGAACAATGCCCATGCTCTGAGCCGTTTGGGAGTGCTTCACTAGCATTCGATGTTCACCGTGAAATGGCACAAAGAACTTGGGACGAGTTAAGGCTATCATCAATTTTTGTTCTTCTTGACAGCCGTGACCAGAGACGTGAATGCCTTTGTCCCTTCCATAGACCACTTTTGCCCCTTGAATCATCAATTTATCGATGGTGTTGACCACAGCGATAGTATTGCCAGGAATCGGGTTAGCAGAGAATAGTACCGTATCTCCTGGGCGAATTTTGATTTGGGAGTGTTCTTTGTTGGCAATGCGGGTCATGGCTGCCATTGTTTCACCCTGAGAGCCAGTAGTCAAAATCAAGACTTTCTCATCTGGCATATTCCGGACTGCGTGCAATGGATGGAAGATACTATCATCACACTTGATGTAACCCAGATTGCGGGCGTGGGCAATCAAATTCAACATTGAACGACCCACAACCGACACCACACGGTTATGCTTCTGCGCCAACTGCAAAATCATGTTGATGCGATGCACACTGGATGAAAAGGTGGTGACAAATAAGCGCCCGGTAGCTTGACCAAATTCTCGGTCTAGGTTGGGGTAAACTGAACGTTCCGAAGGGGTAAATCCTGGTACTTCGGCGTTAGTTGAATCACTCAATAAGCAAAGTACACCTCGTTCACCGTGTTCGGCTAATCTTTGTAAGTCAAAGTGTTCGCCATCTACAGGTGTATGGTCAATTTTAAAGTCTCCTGTATGGATGACTACACCTAGAGGCGTATGAATAGCCACTGTAAAACTATCGGCAATGGAGTGGGTATTGCGGATATATTCTACAAAGAAATGTTGACCAATCCGTACCACATCACGGGGTTTAACTGATCTTAACTCAGTGCGATCGCGTACTCCTGCTTCTTCCAATTTACCCTCTAGCATTGCCATTGCTAATCTAGGGCCATGAATGATCGGGATGTCAAATTGCTTGAGGTGAAAAGCGATACCTCCGATATGGTCTTCATGACCGTGGGTAACGATCATGCCTTTAATCTTATGGCGATTTTCCCGTAGATAGGTTGTATCTGGCAGGACAATATTTACCCCTAGCATTCCTTTTGTCGGAAAGGCTAATCCGGCATCGAGAAGAACAATTTCGTCTTCGTACTCAAAAACACAGGTATTTTTGCCAATTTCATGCAACCCGCCCAAGGGAATAATTTTGAGGGCAGATTTAGTTTCGTTATTTACCATGTTGTCCTTGGATGGTTGTTGGTTTTTCAGCTTTAATAAATTCACAATTATCAATCTGGTTATGTATGAAAGAAAATACTAGCTTTCTATGTAAAAAAAGCAGCTAAATGATGTTGGAGATGTTCAGTTATGCCTTGAATAAAACGATTTCACATATATAACTCTTCTGATATTCATCAAATACAGAATTATCTTATCTATGGTTCTTTAAATGCCATACTTTACTCAACTACAAAACCAGATATCGCCAACAGTCTCAGCATAAAAATGTCAAGTGATAACTGGTAGATATTCCAGAAATTGGCATCTAAATTAAATCGAGTTTATCTAACACCACCTTTAACTTATCAGTAACATCTGAGTCTACTTCGCATAGCGGTAGACGAGTTGAACCGACCTCCCAACCTTGAAGTTTCAGCGCTTGTTTAACTGGAATGGGATTTGTAGTTAAAAATAAAGCTTTAAACAACGGAAATAGTTGTAGATGAATTTCGGTAGCCGTAGCGATTTCTCCCGCATTAAAAGCTTGAATCATCTGCTGTAGTTGATTACCTACCAGATGAGAAGCGACACTCACAACTCCTGTTGCCCCAATTGCTAACAAGGGCAAGGTTAAGGAATCATCTCCAGAGTAAATCTGAAATTCTTTTGGTGTCAAGCGGCGAATTTCACTCGCCTGGTCTAAATTTCCAGTTGCTTCTTTGATGCCAACAATATTGTCAATTTCCGCTAGCCGGGCAACAGTTTCTGGACTGAGGTTTTGTCCGGTACGTCCAGGGACATTATATAACAGTAATGGTAGTTCTGGACAAGCTTGGCCGATCGCTTGAAAGTGCTGGTAAAGACCTGCTTGTGGCGGTTTGTTGTAATAGGGTACAACTTGTAATGAACCATGTACTCCTATTCTAGCAGCTTTTTGCGTAGCTGCGATCGCTTCTTTGGTAGAATTAGAACCACATCCTGCAATCACCTTGGCTTTACCGCCCACTGCCTGCAATACTTCCACAAACAACTGGTATTCCTCATCCCAACTTAAGGTAGGGGATTCACCTGTTGTGCCACATACTACTAATGTATCTGTTCCATTGTTAGCTAGATGTGCTGCTAGTTCTGCCGCTACATCATAGTTAACACTACCGTCTGCTTTAAACGGCGTAATCATAGCGGTTAAAACTCTGCCAAATTCTCCCACCCTGTTTTTACTCCTAATTTGCCTCTTGGTTTTTCACAGTTATCAGTTATCAGTTATCAGTTATCAGTTATCAGTTAACAGACATAATGGGGTTTAATTCCCTCGCTACATCGGTGTTAACTGTAAACTCATTACTGTTCACTGTTCACTGTTCACTGATTTCATCTCTCGGTGGTTTTCTATTTTAATAACCTATTGGACAATTTGTTTCAAGGGTATTTCACACATATCGATTTTTATATATCTTCTTAGTGTAAAATACCTGAAATCTAATTGGTTATTATTTCTCACTAGAAACGTATGTTTTTGCTGGTTGGAGGAGATTTTTCTCTACCAATAACTCGGCAATTTGGACTGCATTCAGTGCCGCACCTTTACGGATTTGGTCTCCAGAAAGCCAAAGTTCCAAGCCGCATGGGTGAGAAATATCTTGACGAATTCTACCTAATAAAACGTCATCTTGACCTGTGGCTTCCATCGGCATGGGAAAGTAATTCTTTTCCCAATCTTCGATTAATTTTACTCCAGGAGAGTGACTTAAAATTTCTCTAGCTGCATCTGCACTAAAGGGATTGGCAAATTCTAGATTAATGGCTTCGGAATGGGCGCGAAGTACGGGAACCCGTATACAGGTAGCTGTAATTCTAATTTGTTGGTCGTCAAAAATTTTCCGGGTTTCGTTGACCATTTTCATTTCTTCTTCACAGTAACCCAAATCGTTCAAGGGAGAGTTATGTGGGAATAAATTAAACGCCAAGGGGTAAGGTAAAACTTCAGCTACTGGTTGCTGTCCTTGTAAGATAGCACTGGCTTGGGTTTGCACTTCTGTCATTGCTTTTGCACCTGCGCCACTGGCTGATTGATAGGTGGAAACTACAATGCGTTTAATGGGGCTGATTTGATGCAGAGGCCAAATTGCCACGCTCATCAAGATTGTGGTGCAATTAGGGTTAGCGATAATACCTTGGTGGTTAGCAGCAGCTAAGGGATTTACCTCTGGTACGACTAAGGGAACTTCGGGATTCATCCGAAAGGCGCTGGAATTATCTATGACTACAGCACCTTTTTCTACTGCCACACTTGCCCAAGTCTTGGATGTGGAACCACCTGCACTCGCTAGAACTAGGTCTACATTTTCTAGGGTGCGATCGCTCACTAATTCTACTGGTATATCTTCCCCTTTAAACCGGAGCGATCGCCCCACACTCCGCTCCGATGCTAATAGCTTCAATTCCGCCACCGGGAAATTCCGGCTTGCTAGTAATTCCAGCAACTCTGTGCCAACAGCACCAGTGGCTCCCAAAATAGCTACACGATAGGATTTCGACAAACTGGCTTTCTCCTTTAAGAGGTAATGTGTATTTTTTTAAACTAACGCTGGACAATTTATACTTACTTGTCTCAATAGTGATCGCTGATTTTTAATAATTTTTTTTAATTCTATGGGAGTTTTCTGAATATAGTGCGTTTACTTTCCAGATGACATTAACATTAACTTAAACCATGTTGAAATTTACTAGGATTGCTGCTAAAATATCAAACCTATTTATAATAGTATATAATACTATTATACAACAACCTCATGTCCAGTAGAAAAAAAGGAGTATCTACACTTAAGCATGGTGTAATTCTGAAAGTTTTAAAATAAACAAATATCAATCTGGTAAAGTGGGTTGCCAATAACGGTGGATGTACTATGATCCAGAGGGACTGCAACCAGTACATTTACAAAGTGTAGCTTCGTTGTTCGGGTAACAGTCATTCTGAGTCCCACAAGGCAGACAGACCCCCAACAGCAAAACAATTTATAGCAGAAGATGCTCGTTGAGAACCAGGATATCACGGTGTTAGACCTTTGAATTTAGAAAGGAACAACTGCTTAAGTTATTGTAATAACTGCGAGTTTCCATAGGTAAACTTATTGCGGTAAATTGTCAAGTCCTTTGCCATTGGCGGTAAACTGGATATCTACTCAAGGCACTCATCCATATAATATGGGATTTTGACAGATCACCTCCCACTCCTAAACCAAGAGAAATCAACCCACAGAAGCGGTAAATCGCGTCTTGTGCGTACTTGGAGCCAAAAAAACCAGAAATAAATATTAGAGACGAAGCATGAAAGTTACCCAGGAAAAACTTCCCGCCAGCCAAATCGGGCTGGAAATCGAGATTACGCCAGAAATTACCCAGAAAACTTACGAACAGGTAATTAAAAACTTAGCTAGTACTACAACTATTCCTGGGTTTCGTAAAGGCAAGGTACCGCGGCCGATATTACTACAGCGCCTTGGTGTAGCTCGAATCAAAGCAGCAGCGCTGGAGGAAATAGTTCAAGATGGCGTAGAAAAAGCCCTCAAACAAGAAGAAATTCCCGCAATTGGACAACCACAACTGCGGACTTCCTTTGAGGAATTGATTAGTAATTATGAACCAGGAAAACCCCTGACTTTTTTAGCGGCTGTAGATGTACAACCAGAAGTAAATTTGGTACAGTACACAGGTTTATCAGCCAAAGCCGAGGAAATAAAACACGACACTAATCGAGTTGATGAAGTCCTAAAAAAGGAAAGGGAAGAATTAGCAACGCTGATTCCTGTAGAAGGACGTGCAGCCCAAATTGGTGATGTGGCTGTAGTTGATTTTAAAGGTGTACTGGCAAAAGGTGAAGGGGAAGACGAAACAGCCGAGCCAACACCAATTCCGGGAGCCGAAGCCACAGACTTTAAACTAGAATTGGAAGAAGACAAGTTTATTCCTGGCTTTGTATCGGGCATGGTGGGGATGAATCCTGAAGAAACTAGAGAAATTCCGGCTCAGTTTCCAGATCCTTATGCCAATGAAGAGTTAGCTGGAAAAGCTGCCGTTTTCACAGTTACACTCAAAGAACTCAAGGAAAAAGAACTGCCGGAATTGAACGATGATTTCGCCCAGGAAGTTAGCGACTTTGACACCTTGGAGGAACTGCGGGCTTCTTTAGCAGAAAGCCATCAGAAAGAGGCTGAGGAAAAAACCAAATCGAACCAGCAGGAAGCTTTGCTAGCAGAACTGCTGAAGTACATAGAAGTTGATTTACCAGAAACCTTGATCGACAGAGAAATAGACGCGATGCTGAACCAAACAGCGATGCGGCTTTCTCAGCAAGGTTTGGACGTGAGAAAGCTGTTTACTGAAGATATTATTCCTCAATTGCGGGAGCGATCGCGCGATGAGGCCATTGAACGCCTCAAACGCTCTTTGGGATTACTGGAAGTCAGTAAACGTGAGTCCATCGAGGTAACACCGGAAGAAGTTGCAGCCAGAGTTGCAGAATTGATGGAACAGTACGCAGACCAAGACATTGATGCTGATAGAATGCGCTCAGTTGTCGAAAACGAAATGTTAACTGAAAAAATCGTTGATTGGCTGCTAGAACATTCATCAGTCGAACTTGTCCCCGAAGGTTCTCTGAGTCCCGCAGAAGAAACAGCAGGCGAGTCAGAGACAACTGAACCTCAGAGCGAGGCAGAAAGTGCCGCCGCTAGTACAGAATCAATATAATGTGGCTGAGTGCTGAGTAAAAATTTTTCGACTCGGCACTTTCTTGTAGAGACGTGATTTATCGCGTTTCTACACCAAATTCAGGTGAAATATTTAAGAAATCTTGAATAAATAGGGCATCTGTGATCGTTTTAGCTTGATCTGCTTTACCCAGAGCTATAGAGATAAGGCATAATGGTTAACAAATAGCTCAAATAAAATTGCATCCGCGAAAAAAGCAGCAATAACTGCTAGCAAACCTGTCCTAACTTAATTCTCAATTGTTCTTATATGCTTCTATCGCAGTCGGGAAATGACCCCATCAATAGTTTAAGTAGAATCAAATTTAGTTCCCACATGAGCGCACCTACCAACATTGTACCGATGGTAGTTGAGCAGTCTGGCATGGGAGAAAGGGCTTTTGATATTTACTCACGCCTGCTGCGAGAGCGAATTATCTTCTTGGGTACTCCCATCGATGATACTGTTGCCAATTCAATTGTGGCTCAATTGCTGTTCCTAGACGCGGAAGACTCAGAAAAAGATATTCAAATATATATCAATTCTCCTGGCGGTTCCGTCTACGCAGGGATGGCAATTTATGATACAATGCAACAAATCCGTCCCGATGTTGTTACTATATGCTTTGGATTAGCCGCAAGCATGGGGGCATTTTTATTAGCAGCAGGTTCTGCTGGTAAACGAATGTCTCTCCCTGACTCTCGCATCATGATTCACCAACCACTGGGTGGCGCTCAAGGTCAAGCCATTGATATTGAGATTCAAGCCAGAGAAATTCTGTATGTGAAGGCTAAGTTGAATCAGTTACTAGGCCATCACACTGGTCAACCACTGGAAAGACTTGAGGCAGATACTGAACGTGACTTTTTCATGTCCGCAGAAGAGGCAAAAAATTACGGTTTGATTGATCAAGTCATTTCCAGACAAAATATTCCCACCGCCGGGGAAAACGTCACCATTCTGAAATAAGAGGCTGGTATGTCTAAGTACGACTCCCATTTAAAATGTTCCTTTTGTGGCAAGTCTCAAGAGCAGGTGCGTAAATTAATCGCAGGGCCGGGAGTCTACATCTGCGATGAATGCGTTGACTTGTGTAATGAAATCCTAGATGAAGAGCTACTGGACACGAATACGGCAGCGTCACAACCAGCACCAAGATCAGAACCACCGCAAAAACGGCGTGCGCGCTCTTCTAATCTCTCATTTAACCAAATTCCCAAGCCGAGAGAGATTAAAAATTATCTAGATGAACACGTTATTGGTCAAGACGAAGCCAAAAAAGTATTGTCAGTGGCGGTTTATAACCACTACAAACGACTAGCAGTCATTCAGTCGAAAGGCAAAAATGAGGCAGATGATGCTGTCGAACTGCAAAAGTCCAATATTTTGTTAATTGGCCCGACTGGTTGCGGTAAAACCCTCTTGGCGCAAACCTTGGCGACAATCTTGGATGTACCCTTTGCTGTGGCTGATGCCACTACACTCACAGAAGCAGGGTATGTCGGTGAAGATGTGGAAAATATCCTGCTGCGACTGTTACAAGTGGCAGATTTGGATGTCGAGGAAGCCCAGCGCGGAATTATCTACATTGACGAAATAGATAAAGTAGCTCGCAAGAGTGAAAACCCTTCGATTACACGCGATGTTTCCGGCGAAGGCGTGCAGCAAGCTTTGCTGAAAATGTTAGAAGGGACAATCGCTAATGTGCCACCTCAAGGAGGGCGTAAGCATCCTTACCAAGACTGTATCCAAATTGATACTAGTAATATTCTGTTTGTCTGTGGCGGTGCTTTCGTAGGTTTAGATAAGGTAGTAGATCAGAGATCAGGTAAAAAGTCAATGGGTTTTGTCCAGCCCGGAGACCTTCAGTCTAAAGAGAAGCGGACTGCTGATACTCTCCGTTATCTAGAACCGGATGACCTAGTGAAGTTTGGCATGATTCCCGAATTTATTGGACGTGTTCCAATGGTAGCCGTGGTTGATCCGTTGGATGAAGAAGCGCTAATGGCGATTTTGACCCAACCACGCAGTGCTTTGGTGAAACAGTACCAAAAGCTGCTAAATATGGATAATGTCCAATTAGATTTTAAACAGGATGCTTTGCGGGCGATCGCTCAAGAAGCCTACCGCCGGAAAACAGGCGCTAGAGCCTTGCGGGGTATCGTGGAAGAATTGATGCTTGATGTCATGTACGAATTACCATCCCGTAAGGATGTTAGTCGCTGCATGGTTACCAAGGAAATGGTAGAGAAGCGCTCAACAGCTGAATTGATTGTGCATCCGTCTTCTCTACCTAAGCCAGAATCAGCTTAGTAGTCATTAGTCATTGGTCATTGGTCATTGGTCATTGGCTTTTGGCTTTTGACTTTTGATTTTTCACTTTTGACTTTTGAAAGATGCCTTATATTTGTGTTCGTGGTGTTGAGCATTATTATGAATGGGTGAAAAAACCATCTGGTTCTTTGGTAAAGCCAGTAATGGTTTTTATTCATGGTTGGGCTGGTTCGGCTAGGTACTGGAAAAGTACGGCTGATGCTTTAGTAGACCAATTTGATTGTTTACTCTACGATTTGCGGGGTTTTGGGCGTTCTCGTGGAAAACCTACCATAGCCGAAACCAGTGAATCTGTTATGGAGTCCCAATCAACCCCAGAAACATCAGCAGCAATCAAAGAGTTAACCTATGAATTAGAAGAGTATGCTGAGGATTTAGCAGGTTTGCTAGATGAATTGCAACTCCAGCGCATTTATATTAACGCTCATTCAATGGGTGCATCTATTGCTACATTGTTTATCAACAGCTATCCCCAACGAGTAGAACGAGGAATTTTAACCTGTAGTGGTATTTTTGAGTACGATGAAAAAGCCTTTACTGCTTTTCATAAATTTGGGGGCTACGTAGTTAAATTTCGTCCCAAGTGGTTAGGTAAAATACCGTTAGCTGACAGAATATTTATGGCTAGATTCTTGCATAGCCCCATTCCCAATTCCGAGCGTCAGGCTTTTTTACAAGATTTTCTCGAAGCAGATTATGATGCAGCATTGGGGACAATTTATACCTCAGTCAGTAAAGCACAAGCGGAATTAATGCCCCAGGAGTTTGCCAAGGTGACAGTACCGATTTTGCTGGTGGCTGGTGAGTATGACCAGATTATTCCTGCCGAGATGGGTCGTCAAGCGGCAGCACAGAGCGATAAAATTGAGTTTGCCATGATTGCCAATACATCCCATTTCCCGATGTTGGAAGATGCGCCAACTTACTTAATGCGGGTGCAGGAGTTTTTGCAGGTCAAACAATTTTAGATTTTAGATTTTAGATTTTAGATTTCGGTCAAAGCACTCGAAGCACAAGCAGGTTAATTTTATTTATGCGAAATACTTAGCCCAAACCCAGTTCGCGTTTTAACAAATTAATCGAATTAGCCCCAATGTAATTTTCCACCTTAATCAGTTTAGGTGGACGAATAATGTCTTCAAGTGATGCTTGTACTGCTGCGTGTACAGTGGGAAAACTAGCTTGATCGCTGATAATTACTTCTGCCCGCTTGACGATCGCTCTGATTTTGTACGCATCTTTTGGTTGTGAAGTCATGATCAATAGCTCATCTCCTCGTAAACCGTGAAGAATCACTTCTGCGGCACGAGCAATTCCGGAACTGAGACTGACTATACCTACACAATTTTGCTTTGGCAGAGTTTTTAACAGGTCGAGTTCTTTGCTGTAGTCGTAGATATCTAGAGGAATCACACGTACAGCTTTGGGAGCGGCGATCGCTTCCACATCGCTAATGAAATAACGACTTGTTACCACCGTTGCTGAGTTAGTTTTATTTAGCACGGCTGTTAATTCTTCCATTGCTACCAACTGTACAGGTATGTTTAGAGACATTTCTAGCTCATACACCATCAATTCACCAGCACCCATGTCATGAGAGGGAACTGCAACCAGAACTTGGGCGCTACAACGTAAGCGCCAATCAATTTCACCTAAAAATAGCTCCCGCGCTTGATTGAGTGAATAGCCTTGAGAAAGCATCTCATCTAGTGCTTTTTGCACCAGTTTATATGCATCTTCGGTTTGTTTTTTGACGACAGGGGATTGCAGCCTGCTACCGCCTTCATGACCTTGGGTACGCACATAAATTCCCGAACCAGCTAGACTTTCGACAAACCCGTCTTCTTCCAACTGGCGGTAAACTTTGCTAATGGTGTTGCGGTGTAACCCAGTTTGCATGGCTAACGCCCGTGTGCTTGGCAGTTTGTATCCAGGCGGATATTGCCGGGAGGCGATCGCAAACCGAATTTGATTAAATAGCTGGTTGGAAGCGGGAATTTCACTGTCTGGCTGAATACGGAATTGAATCATTACCAAACCTGTTGATATTGTTAGGGGCAAGTAACTAGGTGCATTTATTACATATTAGATATATTATATACACATTTAATTTTTTAGATGAAAATTTTCCATCCGCTCAGTTTTGCTAATTGATAACTTTGATGGGAAATAGCTGGAGTTACTGGCATAGTTATATCAAATAATCACATACCAATTATCAGTAAACCCGTTGGTAAAATTTATAGCGGTATGCACTTGAATGAAGTACATGATAGCCCCCTCCTCGGTTGCCTAAGGTGTACACACATCCTGGCTCAAAGAGAGTTTCAAGTCCTAAAAACAAGATTTCCGCTTAAATCTTGTTCCCCTCCTCGCTTGCACCGGAGGGGTTAGGGGTGGGGTTCTTATATCTCACTTAACTCAATACCTTAGCCAAAATAAGAGCCTTGATAATTTTTGGCAAAAACGGCAAAAACAAGCATACATAAGCGTTTCGAGAAAAAGGTTGTTTAGAATCTAAAACCCTTATCCTACCGTCAATACATTAAAAAACCCTTGTGGGAAACCTTCAAGGAATTTTTAGGACTGATTGTTTTTGCCAAGCCTAGCAAGAAACGGGAGTTCATGGTTGAAGCATTATTATCTCACCCTCGTAATTTGGCTAAGGTATTGAACTGAGAACCGCTTTCTTGGCATTGTTTGACAGCACGGGCAAATAAATCTGGTGCTACTCCGGTTTGGGTGGGGTGACAAGCGGCGATATGGATGATGTTTGCCCCCCATTGCAAAGCAGTATTAATCGCGTGGGTGAGGTTAATAGGGGAAATAAAATCATCACCAGCAAAAGAAATGGGAATATTTAATGCTGTACATAAAGGGGCAATGCCTGGGGCTGGTGTGCCGTGTTGCCCTAAAATGGTGCTAGAAATATGAGTAGCATGACTTGATAAATCTATCCGTTGTCTAATAGCTGGAGGAAAGGGGGCAAAAAATGCTTCTTGTTCTTTTTTCGCTTCTTCTTTATCGTGGTCTGGGTCGTCTTTTTTATCTTTTTGTTGTTGGTTAAATTCTAAATATAAATTGAGATAATAAAAGTATTCTTCGTTCAGTTCAATATCTTCTGACCAGTAGGGTTGAAATTGGCTAAAATTCGCGCCTTGAAAACAACTGCGTTCTAAGTCTGCTGCACCATCAAGGATAGCAATTTTAATCCGGGGGTCGCCTTTTGTGCGTGTCCAAATTTGAGAAATTCCGGGGATGTCGGTAAGGTCTGGCATGGTTTTGATTGTGTGTAATTGATGTTATAATTATGGGTGAAAAGTCTAATCTTTTATAAAGTTAATGCCAGCTAAAGATATTTTTCATGATGCTGTTAGGATAGGGTTAGAAAAAGAAGGTTGGGTGATTACAGATGATCCTTTAAGAATAGAAGTTGGTGATGTGGAAATGTATATTGATCTCGGTGCGGAGCAAGTTTTAGCTGCTGAAAGAGAAGGAGAAAAAATAGCGGTGGAAATTAAGAGTTTTATTGGTACATCTAATATTTCTCAATTTCATCAAGCCATTGGACAATTTTTTAATTATCATTTGGCATTAGAAGAACAACAACCAGAACGAGTTTTATATTTAGCTGTTCCTTCAGGAATTTATTACTCTTTCTTTCAATTGCAGTTTATTAAAACAGTTGTTGAGCGTTCCCAACTTAAAATCATGATTTATGATCCAGTTCAGGAGGTAATTGTAGCATGGAAAAACTAGAACAATATCGCAATTATGTCAAACAAGTGATCACAGAATATGCTCAATTAGGTTCAGCTAAAGATGAAATTGAACAACAATTGATTTTTGATACTTTTGGTGATCATTATCAATTGATGTATGTGGGTTGGAAAAATAGAAAACGGCAGCATGGTTGTGTTTTGCATTTGGATATTAAAGATCAGAAAATTTGGATACAACATGATGGAACTGAGATTGGCATAGCAGATGAGTTAGTTAAGTTAGGAGTGCCAAAATCAGATATTGTTTTAGCATTTCATGAACCTTTGGTGAGACAATATACAGGTTTTGCTGTTGGTTGATTTTCACATAGATTTTACATCATTCTTGGAAATATTTACATTATGTCATACAGTGATTTTACCCTCAGAAAAGTGAAGCAAACCTTTGGTATAAACACCATAAAAATCCTGGATATCCTGATATGGCCACGCCACGCTACGCTATCGGACTAACTAGATAATCTACTAATAAAATCCTCATGTTCTGGACTTGCTAAACCCTGCTGGACAATGGTTAACACTTTTCCTAAATCTCCTCCTAATAATGCTGTTTTATCTAACCATAAACCGGGGAATATTTGGGAACAAATTATATTATCTGCATTGGGTTGAAGTTGAATATACTCCCCTTGTTGTAGCCTAAACCAATCAAATTGATGGTCATAAACTCGCCATATTAAATATTCTTGGACTTGATTACGACGATAAACTTTGAGTTTTTCATGTAAATCATAGGAAGCACTAGAAGCAGCAATTTCTACTATTAATTCTGGCGCACCTTCTACATAATCATCTTTATTTATTCTTGATTGTCCTCCTATTTCAATTCTTAATAAAGCATCCGGTTGTGGTTCGTTATCTGTATCAAGAAGGACGGTAGTATTATCCAGTGCTTCCAGTCCTGGGGTAGCTGCTTCATAAGTTCCTAACCAAGTCATAATGCGAGCATGGGGTTTACCATGTTGTTTTGCTCTAACGGGTGATGCCACGTAAACTACTCCTTCAATTAATTCGGCTTTTTTCAAATTCGGCATGGCATGATAACGCCGTTCAAATTCATGACGGGTTAATTTGTCGCCGTTTTCTAGGGGAGGAATAGTTAAGATGGGAGACATGGCGTTAGGAGATATCATAATTTCCTCAAATTTTGCAGAAAATGAAATTGTCACCAATCAGGATGTCCAGGATTTCAGGATTTTCAGGATGTTGTATGAGGAATTTTGGTTATGGTAATAAAGGAGTTTTTATTCCCCGTTTAACAGCTTCGGCTAAACCTTCAGATTTTCTTAATTGTCCGATTTGATAAAGGGACATTAAAATTAATAATTCATAACGTTCTCCTGCTGTTCAACCTGTATTTTTTCCTTTAGCTTGTAGTTCTCCCAAGCGTTGATTTTGCACTACATCCATTTTTAAATTAGCTAATTCTAGAAGTTCCTGATCGGAAATATCAGGAATGCTTGAATTAATGCTAATTTCTGAGAGATTATCTAAGGTAGGTAATACTATTTCTAGGGTGTCAAGCAAAACGTCTGATATCTCTCGCGCTGTTGCTTCTCCAAGACGCTGGACAGAAGCAGCTAAACTTTCGGGTAAGTTAATAGTTGTGGGAATTGTCATAAAAATAAAATTCTTTATTACAATTATAGTTTAGATAATGAAATTGTCAGAATCAGGATTTCCAGGATTTAAGGATTTACAGGATGTTATTTAAATTGTGTCGGTTGGGTTGAGGGATGTTACCCAACATTTTGGTGATTTTGTGTGTGATTTAATTTTGTTGGGTTGCCAATTGCTGAGAGATTAGTTGAAGGATTTATAATAGTAAAGTCTAACATTTTCGATTCTTGTTTTTTCTAACTCTTTTTGGACAGTAAATATGGAAGTTAACACAGGGTGATTCACAAATATGTGTAGCGGTACTGGATGGATTAGTTGATCAATCCGATTCCTGCTTTAATGCAGCCAATTTAACTAGGGTGCAAACTCTTGTACAGGGAGAAGCTACCAGTGAAAGTATGTCCAATCACGGTACTCATGTAGCCAGTATTATATTTGGTCAACCGGAATCACCCGTTGAAGGAATTGCCCCCCGGTGTCGGGGTTTAATCGTGCCTATTTTTAGTGATAATAATAGGAAATCTTCTCAATTAGATTTATCTCGCGCCATTGAACAAGCGGTTAATGCCGGGGCGCATATTATCAACATCAGCGCCGGACAACTCACCGATAATGGTGAAGCTGAAGGTTGGTTAGATAAGGCTGTGCAACTATGCAAAGACAACAATGTTTTAATTGTGTCTGCTGCGGGTAACGATGGTTGCCAATGTTTGCACGTCCCCGCATCCTTACCCACTGTATTAGCAGTAGGGGCGATGGATGACCAAGGTAAACCCATAGACTTTAGCAACTGGGGGGAAATTTACCAAAATCAAGGCATCCTAGCACCAGGGTCAAACATCTTAGGTGCAGAACCGGGAGGAGGGACACAAAAACTCAGTGGTACTAGCTTTGCTACCCCCATTGTTTCAGCAGTGGCTGCTTTACTGCTAAGTCTGCAAATTCAACGCGGTGAAAAACCCGACCCTGCTAAGGTCAGAACCGCTTTATTAGAAACTGCTCCGTCGTGGTCGTATTTGGTGTTAGTTATTTAAATCTCCAATTTCTTGCATAACCAAAGTTGCTATAGCGATTATCAGTTAAGTGAGATACAACAACCCCACCCCCAACCCCCTCCCCGCAAGCCTAAGGTGTACACACAAGTAATATCTACAAGGGTTTCAAGCCTTTTAAACCCTTTAAATTGTCATTACGAGTGGAGCGATAGCGGAACGAAGTAATCGCATTGTCCCCTGGTCGTTGGGATTGCTGAGTCGCAAGGCGACACGCTACGCGAACGTCGTTCCTCCTCTCTGCGAGACGCTACGCGTTAGCGGAGCTTTCGCCTTAGCGATACGCAATGACAGGTTTTTCGGCGCAATCCTAGAACATAACTAGACAACAAAACCAAGCGTTAGGTAGAATTTTCAGACTTGTGTGTACACGGTAGCCCCGCAAGCGAGGAGGGGGCTATGATGTACTTCATTGAAGTTGCATACCGCTATAGTTATAGTGAAGAGCGATCGCTCTGGTTTTCGCAGGGCTTTGACCCAGATTTATGACCAAGAAATCAAAAAAAGGGTAAAGCCCGCTTTCGTTTCACCGCAAAAATGCTCCCCATCGCCTGAGCAACCCTTCCAGGGGTCATTTTGTCTAATAACTTAGTATGTCAAACAATTTTAGATTTTAGATTTTAGATTTTAGATTGACCCCACAGATGAATCTAGGGGCTTGAGGATTTTAGATTTGGGATTTTCGATTGATTGATTCCACAGATAAATCTGGGGGCTTGTACCATTAAGGAACTATTGGTCAAAAAAAGTGCTACCCTCAACTAAATAGTATTGAATTATACATCAAATTTTGACTGATGTACCTTTAAACTTCCAATATATACAGAAATACCATCACTTTTAATCTTGTTACACTAGAAATATGCGGTGAAACTTGATTTTTTTAATTTTTTAATTTTTTTATAAAACCGGATGAATGCTAAATCGAATAATGATGAAGCGGTGAGGCTGGAAGTTCTCCGCCAGTATCAAATTTTGGATACGGAACCGGAAGAAGTTTATGATAATTTAGCTCAATTAGCTGCTTTTATCTGTGGTACACCCATAGCTTTAGTCAATTTTATCGATGAAAATCGTCAGTGGTTTAAAGCAAAACTCGGTTTGGATGTGCCGGAAATGCCCCGTAATGTCGGGTTATCTTACCTTTGCCAAGAAAAACGGGATGTTGTCATAGTACCCGATGCTTTAGCTGATGCGAAGTTAGCAACAAATCCGGTGGTGACTGATTATCCCTATGTGAGGTTTTATGCTGGTGTCCCTTTGATTACTCCGAAGGGTTATATGTTGGGAACTCTGTGTGTAATTGACAAAGTACCACGGCAACTGAGCCAACAACAAGTAGACGCGCTGGTGGCTTTGAGTCGCTTGGTAATTAACCAACTAGAACTCAGACGTAATGTATCGGAAGTCTCTCGCATTAGTGAGGAATTTATCACTCATGAGCAAGCTGCTAAAACCCAGATTACAAATATACTCGAAAGTATCACTGATGCTTTTTTTGCGTTAGATCAAGATTGGCGATTTACATATATTAATAGTCAACCAGAACGACTGTTGCAGAAAAGCAAAAATGATTTATTGGGTAAAAATATCTGGGAAGTTTTCCCAGCACTGGTAGAGACAAAATTTTATCATGAGTATCACAGAGCGATCGCTCAACAAGTTAGTGTGGAATTTGAAGAATTCTATCCACCCCTCAAAGGTTGGTTTAGCGTTCACGCCTATCCCTCGCGTGATGGTTTGTCTGTGTATTTCCAAGATATTACCGAAAAGCAGCAAACAGCCGTAGCCCTGCGACAAAGTGAAGAACGTTGGCAATTAGCCTTACAGGGTAATAATGATGGTATTTGGGATTGGAATGTCAAAACCAATGAGGTGTTTTTCTCCACTCGCTGGAAGGAAATGCTGGGATATGAAGACCAGGAAATTGCTAATCATTTGGATGAATGGGAAAAACTAGTCCATCCTGATGATTTAAATTATGTCCTGCAAGCCTTGGAAAATCACTTTACCAAGAAAACACCTTTCTATGTTACCGAACATCGACTTTTATGTAAAGATGGTAGTTATAAATGGATTCTAGATCGCGGACAGGCTCTTTGGGATAAAACTGGTGATGTGGTGCGGATGCTAGGTTCCCATACTGATATTGCTGAACGCAAACAAGCTGAAGAGGAATTAAAACGTCAGAATTTGCGCTCGCAACTTTTCGCAGAAATCACCCTCAAAATTCGCGAAAGTCTCGAAATAGAGGAAATTCTCCAAACTACGGTCAAAGAAGTCCAAAAACTTCTGGAAGCTGACCGAGTTGTGATGTTTCAAGTTTGGGCTGATGGTTCGGGAACGGTGGTACAAGAAGCTGTACTACCTGGTTGGCCTGTGGTTTTAGGACAAGACATTCTCGACCCCTGTTTTCAAGAACAAGGCTATGTGGAACAATATCGTCTAGGCAGAGTCGCTGCAATTGTAGACGTTGAACAAGCTGATATTAAAGACTGCTATGGGGAATTTCTGCAAAGTTTAGGTGTAAAAGCTAACCTTGTAGTCCCGATTATGGTCAGGGAAAATCTTTGGGGTTTGTTGATTGCTCATCAATGTGCTACACCTCGCCAGTGGAACAGCTTTGAGTTAGATTTGTTACAACAGATAGCTAACCAGATTGGAATTGCTTTGGCTCAAGCAAAGTTATTAGAACAAGAAACCCGCCATACTCAGGAATTGGCTCGCTCTAATGCTGAATTAGAACAGTTTGCTTATGTCGCATCCCATGATTTGCAGGAACCGTTGCGGATGGTGACAAGTTATTTACAACTGTTAGAACGCAAATATAAACATCAATTAGATGCTAATGCGGAACAGTTTATCACCTACGCTGTCGATGGGGCGCGGCGGATGCAGAGTCTGATTAATGATTTGTTGGATTATTCCCGTGTTACCAGCCGAGGACAGCCCATTGTCGAAGTTGATTTTAACATGATTTTTGAGCGGGCGATCGCCAATCTCAAATTTACCATAGAAGAGAGTAGCGCAATCATTACCCATGACCTGTTACCTATAGTCATGGCTGATCCTACTCAACTCACCCAAGTGTTACAAAACTTAATTGGTAACGCCATCAAATTCCGGGGAGAATCACCACTAAAAATTCACCTGGGAGCAGTGAAAGCAGAACAAACACAAGAACAACTCCCCATTCCCCATTCCCCACTCCCCACTCCCCCAAATGAATGGCTATTCTCCGTGAGTGATAATGGAATTGGTATAGAATCCCAATATGCTGAACGTATTTTTGTGATATTTCAACGCTTACACGGTAGAAGTAAATACCCAGGGACTGGAATTGGGTTGGCAATTTGTAAAAAGATTATAGAACGCCACGGCGGCAGGATCTGGGTTGAGTCGAAACCGGGTCAAGGCTCGACTTTTTACTTCACAATTCCAGAAAAGGTTGGTAAACAATCGTGAATAATACCACAGCGATTATGCCCATTGAGGTTTTGTTAGTAGAAGACAATCCCGGCGATGCTGAACTAACCAGAATCGCCCTCGAAGATAGCAAAATCTCAGTTAACCTGAATGTGGTGGAAGATGGCGTAGAAGCAATGGCATTCTTGCAAAAACAGGGAAACTATGCTAATGCACCTCATCCAGATATTGTCCTGCTTGATTTAAACTTACCCAAAAAAGACGGGCGGGAAGTCCTCGCAGAAATCAAAGCTGATAAAAAACTCAGGCGGATTCCTGTCGTTGTTTTGACAACTTCTCAATCTGAGGAAGATATTCTCAAAGCTTATAACCTCTCGGCTAATTGTTTTATCACTAAGCCGGTTGACTTTGATCAATTCGTTAAAATTGTACAATCTATAGAAAATTTCTGGTTTGCAATTGTCAAACTGCCACCGGAGTGAAATAATTAATGGCAGGAAATTCTATTAAAGTCTTGTTAGTCGAAGATAACCCTGGTGATGTTTTTTTACTACAAGAGTTATTACAGGAAGTAACTACAGCTAAAGTGGAGTTGCAACCAGCCGAGCAGCTCTGTGAAGCATTAGAATGTATAGCGAGAGATAGCTTTGATGTCATATTGTTAGACCTTTCGTTACCTGATAGCCAAGGACTAGACACCTTTATCAGTACGGCTCGTCAGACTAAAGCTACTCCAATTATTGTGTTAACGGGTTTAAATGATGAAACCCTCGCACTACGAGCGATGCAGTCAGGCGCACAAGATTATTTAGTCAAGGGTCAAGTGACTGGCGATTTGCTGGTACGTTCTATGCGTTATGCTATTGAGCGTCAACGTTCCGAAAATGCCCTGCGCCAAAGTGAAGAACGCTTTCGGGTGGCTTTAAAAAATTCCCCAATCTTTGTTTTCAACCAAGATATAAATTTATCTTACACCTGGGTTTATAATCCCATGTCTGGATGGACAAGTCAGGATATGTTGGGTAAACATGACTGTGATTTGATTCCAGACAAAGATGCTCAAGGTTTGACGGCGATTAAACATAGTGTACTGACTAACGGCATCGGGATACGAGAGGAAGTATCAATCACTACGCCCCTGGGGACTCGATATTACGACTTGACTGTGGAACCATTACGGAATGAATCGCAAGAAATTGTCGGTATAACTTGTGCTGGTATTGATATCAGCGAACGCAAGCTTTCAGAAGCCAAAATTCGTGAACAAGCGGCTTTACTAGATATCACCACTGATGCAATTTGTGTGTGTGATTTAGAAAATCAGATTCAGTTTTGGAACAAAGGTGCAGAAACTCTCTATGGTTGGCAAGTTCAAGAGGCTGTAGGCAGAAATTTTGGTGATATTTTGGATAATGAAGCCGCGCAAGAAAACCACGAGGCTTTATTGTCTGTCATGACTAAAGGTAAGTGGGAAGGCGAGTTAACTCAAATCACTAAAACTGGTAAAGAAATTCTGGTAGCGAGTCGTTGGAGTTTGGTACGCGACGCACAGGGAAGGCCTAAGTCAATTCTGATTGTAGATACAGATATTACAGAGAAGAAGCGTTTAGAATCACAATTATTTCGCACCCAACGTCTGGAAAGTATCGGTACACTGGCTAGTGGTATTGCTCACGATTTGAATAATATTTTAACACCAATTTTGGCAGGAGCGCAATTACTACCGCTTAAATTCCCCGATGCTGATGAACGGACTAAACGGTTGTTGGAAATTTTGGAAATCAACGCCAAAAGAGGAGCAGATTTAGTTAAGCAGGTGCTATCCTTTGCTAGAGGTGTAGAAGGAAAGCGGATTACTTTGCAGATTAGGCATTTGATTGTGGAAATTGCCAAAATTCTCAAAGAAACATTTCCCAAATCTATCGAAATTCATACCAATATCCCTAATGAGTTGTGGCTGGTTTCTGGAGATAGTACCCAACTCCATCAGGTAGTAATGAATTTGTGTGTCAATGCCCGCGATGCTATGCCTCATCGGGGTATTTTAAGTATATCTGCTGAGAATTTTGTGGTTGATGAAAATTATGCGCGGATGAATTTGGAAGCAGAAGCCGGATTATATGTGGTAATTACGGTTACTGATACTGGAGTTGGTATACCGCAAGAAACTTTAGATAGAATTTTTGAGCCATTTTTTACTACTAAACCAGTGGGACAAGGTACAGGTTTAGGACTTTCTACTGTGATTGGAATTGTTAAAAGCCACGGTGGTTTTATCAATGTCTATAGTGAGGTAGGTAATGGTACTAGCTTTAAGGTGTATTTACCAGCTGTGGGGGGAACGGAAACCCTCGCTGTTGAAGATGTAGCAATACCCACAGGACATGGGGAATTAATTCTGATTGTGGATGATGAACCTTCGATACAGGATGTCACCAGAAATTCGCTCGAAAGTCACCAATATCAGACGTTAATTGCTAGTGACGGCATTGAGGCGATCGCACTATATGCTAAATATGCAGACAAAATTAGTGCTGTCCTCATGGATATGATGTTACCTTCCTTAGATGGAGTCACAGCTATTCGGACTTTGCAAAAAATCAACCCCCAAGTGAAAATTATTGCTACCAGTGGTCTGATGTCCAAAACTAAATTAGGAGAAGTTATGGACACTGGTACACAGACATTTTTGCCAAAACCTTACACTGTCAATGAATTATTACTGTCTTTACAGCAAATACTTAAGTAGTTATTTCACTTTGACACAAGGGCGGGCAGGATGACCACCCCACAACATTCACGGACAACTATCGCACCAACCCCGAACAGTCACTTCATAACTTTCACCACGCATACCAGGGCGTAGACTTTTCATATCTATACACTGGAAAGTTTCCCACGCAATATCTTCAATTGCACCACATCGGCGACAACAAAAATGGTGATGAGGTTCCACATTGGCATCATAGCGACAAACCCCCTCTTCCAGTAAAACCTCCTGGACAAGTCCCACTTCTCTGAGAGCTTGTAGAGAACTGTAAATAGTCGCCTGAGACGACACTGGAAAATCCTTATTGAGATCCGCCAGGATGGTTTCAACTGTGGGGTGATCTGACCGAGATAACAAATTTGCATAAACTGCGAACCTCTGAGGAGTCACCCTCAAACCCTTAGATTTTAAGGTTTGAATAATTGTGTGTGCCTCTTGCTGCATATCTGCTGCTACATTTTACATTTTAACGATTCCCCTATTATAATCGCCTCCAGTCATAAATTAGTATTATATGTGAACAAAACCAATTATTAAGTATTTATAACTATTGAATTTTTCGCATATCAGAATTATTCTGATATAAGTGAGCAGAACGCAATCACAAATTAAAACTACACTGACCACAAGATTAATATGGCTGTTATCGAAAAAGTTCCCAACGTTGTATTCAAAACCCGTGTGCGCGACGAGTCCATTGGTGGTCCTAACCCCTTCCGTTGGGAAGACCGCACCACACAAGATGTTTTCGCTGGTAAGCGTATAGTAGTATTTTCACTACCAGGAGCTTTTACCCCCACTTGTTCTACCTCCCACCTTCCCCGCTACGAAGAACTCTACGACCAATTCAAAGCCTTGGGAGTTGATGATGTAGTTTGTGTATCTGTAAATGATGCCTTTGTGATGTTCCAATGGGGCAAGCAACAAGGCGCTACAAATGTTAAGCTGCTCCCTGATGGTAATGGTGAATTTACCCGCAAGATGGGGATGTTAGTTGATAAATCTAACCTGGGCTTTGGTCTGCGCTCTTGGCGTTACTCAATGGTCGTGAATGACGGCAAAATTGAAAAGATTTTCATTGAAGCTGGTTATGAAGATAACTGTCCTACCGATCCATTTGAAGTTTCGGATGCAGACACCATGCTAAATTACCTAAAACAAGCTTAAACTCCTGCTGCTGTGTAATATGTTAAGGGACTGAGCATTGGTCGTTGGATATTGGGACATTGAGGATAAAAAAATTATTTCCCAATCCCTAGAACAAGAGGGGGAGCATGGAAGCGGGGATAAAGAAGCAGGGGAGAAAGAAGCAGGGGAGCGGGGGTGAGTTGGGAATTACTTTACACTCCCGACTGCTTAACAACCTATTCTCTTCTCCCCTGCACCCTGCCCCCTGCCCCTCTGCCTCTTCCTCAGTCCCCATATTGAAAATTTAAAAATTGAGGGACACAACACATGAGTTACGATTTCGACTTATTTGTAATTGGTGCAGGATCTGGTGGTATTGCAACCGCTAGAAGGGCTGCGGAATATGGAGCTAAAGTAGGGGTGGCTGAGTTTGACAGACTAGGCGGAACCTGCGTAAATCGTGGCTGTGTCCCTAAAAAGTTAATGGTTTATGCTTCCCATTTTCCTGAGTTGTTGGCAGATTCCCAAGGATATGGCTGGAGTGCAGTCAAGAGTAGTCTAGATTGGGAAAAAATGATTACGGCGGTCAATAATGAAGTGACTCGCCTGAATGGCATTTATAAAGGGATGCTGGATAAATCCAAGGTTGAAATCTTGGAGGGATATGGTACATTTATTGATGCTCATACGGTTAAAGTAGGCGATCGCCAAGTCACCGCAGACAAGATTTTAATAGCTGTGGGTGGGTATCCCGTGAAGCCAAATATTCCCGGAATTGAATATGCGATTACCTCCGATGATATCTTCCACCTCAAAGAACAGCCCCAGCGCCTCGTAATTTTGGGGGGAGGTTATATTGGTTCAGAATTTGCCTGTATCCTGAATGGACTAGGAAGCGATGTCACCCAGATAATCCGCAATGACAAAATTTTGCGTGGTTTCGATGAAGACTTGCAAACTGAAATTCAGCAAGCAATGGGTAATCACGGCATCAAAATTCTCAATAATAGCGAAATAACTGGTATAGAGAAGACTGACTCAGGACTAAAGGTGACTGTTCGCAACAATGATGATGCTGAGGAGACAGTAATTGTTGATGCTGTTAGTTTAGCAGCTACAGGGCGCAAACCCAATACACAAAAATTGGGCTTGGAAAATACTAAAGTTCAGCTTGATAAGAATGGCGCAGTTATAGTTGATAAATACAGTCAAACCAGTGAAGAAAATATCTATGCACTGGGAGATTGTACAGATAATATTAATTTAACTCCGGTGGCGATTAATGAAGGTAGAGCCTTGGCTGATACTGTATTTGGTAACAAGTCTCGCACCATGAGTTACGAAAATATACCGACAGCTATCTTTACGACACCAGAAGCTGCAACTGTTGGTATGACTGAAGCAGAAGCCAGAGCCGAATATGGTGATGCGGTGAAAGTTTATCGCAGTCGTTTTCGACCGATGTATTATACCTTAGCTGGTAAAGATGAAAAAACCATGATGAAATTAGTGGTTGATCAAAATACCGATAAGGTAGTGGGGGCGCACATGGTAGGAACCAGCGCTGCTGAGATTATACAAGGAGTGGCGATCGCAGTTAAAATGGGTGCTACTAAAGCTAACTTTGATGCCACAGTAGGAATCCATCCTAGTTCTGCCGAAGAGTTTGTCACTATGCGATAAAGCTAATTAGCTGATAAACTTGGAAATGCCCTGGATTTACTAAAATCTGAGGGCATTTTTGGCGCTATAGTAGAGCGTCAAGTTTATCTAGTATTCTTAAGCCTTCTTCTGAGTTACCCATTGCGGCCATTGCTTTAAATCTTGTATTAGCATCAAATTCGGCTAGAGCGATAGTAGAAAGTTCTTCAATCAACTTATTGATACTGATACCTTTGACTTGAGCAAGTTCTTTTAATCTGTTGTGCTTGTCGTCTGGGAAACGAATAGTTAAAGTTGCCATTTTCGTTTAACTCCTAATAACTGCTTCGACGAGCTAGCCTAAGCGTACCAAAGATTCATAAGTTTTGTAAAGGCGATCGCACTCCTGAAATCAGAGAAATATTCAAATAAATGGATTCAGTGTAGATATACCACAACCCTCAAAATCCTTAATATTTCTAATAACAAGAGTCATGGAATGTATTTTAGCTGTTGCGGCAATAAGTATATCAGCTTGCGATCGCGGTTTACCTTGAGTCTTCAAAATACCTCTCAATTCACCCGCAGACTTGGCAATTTCTGAAGTAATAGGGAAAATTTTACAGTGCGTTGTTAGAAAGATTTCAAACCAATTCTGGATTCTAGAATTAGGCTTTGCTGTTAAACCATAATAAATTTCCTCAATTGTAATAACACTTAAATTAATAGATGTCACAAGCCAGCATTTTCCTCACGTTGACTATATGCTCTGGATACACTTGAGGATTTTCCAAATTAGTTTCAATGATTAATTCTCCAATAGTATCATTGGCGTGTTCATTGATAGAATCAATTAATAGATTGGGCATGGTAATATTGGCTTCGGCAATTTGTTTAATGATTACCTGGGGATTATCTTGTTCTACTATGGCTTTTAACACATGAATTTCCGCATTTGGGAGGACTCCTAAAAAGTTATTCCATTCTTCAGGTAAAATTTCATATTTATCTATTGAATCTAAGGAATCAATTAATTCAGCAAAGGGAAATACATCATTTGCATCTTGATTTAAATTTACCGGTGATGCTTCTGGATTTAATGTTTCTGTTTGTTGGAGTAATTCCCAAACTTGGCTTTGTAACAAGTCTCGTTCTGATTGCAATAAGGAAACTTGTGCTTCTATTTGCTGTAATTCTGAATGCTTTTCTGTGATTTTATTTTCTAGGTAATTGAGATTTTCGGCTAAATTTTCCCTTTCAGTTTTTGTAGATACTAAAAATTCTTTTTGCTGGTTAGTCTCGGCTTCTAGTTCTTGGGTTTCAATTCGCAGTTCATACATTTTTGACTCTAGTTGGGGTTTGAGTCTACCTAGCAGACTGACGTTACTCTCAAGTTCTTGTTTTTCTTGCTGGAGTTCGCCAATTTTATTTTGCAACTGCATAATTTCAGCACGAGATGTATTACAGTTCAACTCCAGGCGACGTTTTTCTGTTGTGAGTTGCGAAAAAGCATGATGCAGTTCTGCTTGATTTTGTTCGAGAGTTGCTATTTCAGCAGTTAGGTTAATGCTTTCGGTTTCTAACTGCTTTTTTTGTCCCGCAAATATTCCTAAATCTCGATGTAAACTATCTCTTTGATTACGACAATCTAATATTTGTTTTTCTAGTTTTTGGGACTCTGCATATAATAATTTACGATGCTCTTCTATTTGGTTAATTTCTTTGACTATCCGCAGTTTAAGTCCCTCCATTTCTTTAATGCGCTTGCGGTGGGAAGTTAAAATCAGCATTTCATATTTGCTGCGGCGCTTATCTGTAAATAACGCTGCTGCATAGGTAGCAAGGATAGTAATTACACCTGTAATCAAGGCTTGATTCAAATCCCAGTTGGGGACGAGACTAATGCCAAAACTCACACTAAAGGCAACTATGCCTAGTATATATCGATTGCTGATCATTGCTGATTGCATATTGGTTTTTTTTAGCGTCGTTGAGTTGTTAGAATAGGTCGTTGTTAATGCCATTACAAATCATTACTATTATTTTAAAATGTTTATTTTTAAGTATTTGTGCAATTGACAAGAGCATAAAACCTATCACAAACCAATTAATTTTATAACTATTATTGCTAGGCATAAGTCACAATTAAAAAAGGTTAGATAACAGGCTTGTCATGGATTTTAAATGTTTGTTTTATTGATATCTGGCTGTACTAGGTTGGGTTGAGATAATGCTAAATCTGCTTTGATAAAATCAATAAACTGCCGGGCTGTGCGTCCAGAACGACCATTGTGGCGCGTTGCCCATTGTAATGCTTGATATTCTAAATCTTCTGGGGTAATATTAATTTTGGCTTGGGCTGCTAGATGTTGGACAATTTTTACATAAGTTTTCTGATCGGCTGGTTCAAAGGTGAGAGTAAGACCAAAGCGATCGCTAAATGATAGCTTTTCCTGCATTGTATCCCAAGCATGGATTTCATTGTTATCTTTAGGCGTTGGTCGATCTGCAAAATACTCACGAATTAAATGACGGCGATTAGAAGTAGCATAAACAACAACATTTTGGGGACGTGCGGTTAAATTTCCTTCTAAAACTACCTTAAGTGCTTTAAAAGCATCATCATCTTCTTCAAAGGAAAGGTCATCAACAAAGATAATAAATTTTTGTGGTACTCCCCGCAACTGTTCGACAATTTTTGGTAAATCATGTAAATCAGATTTGGCGACTTCCAGCAAGCGGAGATTGTTCTGTCCATATTCATTTAACAAAGCTTTTACCAAAGAAGATTTTCCCGAACCCCGACTACCGTAAAGTAGTATGTGCAGCGCTACCTCTCCTGATAATAAAAATTCTGTATTTTTAATTAAAGTTGCTTGTTGAGACTCGTAACCCACGAGAGTATTCAGCTGAATGGGATCAGGATGCTTAATGCCAACAAATTTACTTTCTTGCCAGCGCAAAGCATGATATTCTGCAAATAAGCCTGTACCGAACTGGCGATAATAAGCTGCTAATTCTTGTACAGCATCAGCCCAATTATCTAACTTTTGTAGGAACACGATTAATTTTGTCTCTATGCTGACATTTTGTTCTCTGTACCAAACAATAGGTGAAATTGGCAAATGAGCTACAGTTTGTACCCACTCGCTCAAAGAAGCGCTGCTACATTCATAAAGATTCTGCAACACCTGTAAATCATGCTCAACTGCGGCTACTAAAGCACGGGGTAAATCTTCAAAATCTTGCTGTTGAGCCAGCCTACTAAAAGGATTATCAGAGGTGAGAATTTGAGTAATGATGTAGTCCTCCCAATTTTGATATCTAGTAGTTAAGGCATAAAAATAACTGCCATAGGCTTTCAGACAACTCCGTGCATCGGCATCAGTGTAGCGTATAGCTTGCAACAGGTCAAGGAATGCGATCCCCACTTCGCTTGACATCACAGATTGGTAGAGTAAAAGTGATGCTGCTTGACATTGGAGGAATTGAACGTGGCTATGGCTATAGGATGAACTAGTTACTTTTGGCATTCCTGGATTATCCATCAATTAACGGGGTAAGGTAGCTAAAGGACTATGGTATATTGTCAGCCGACTTTGGCAGCAAAATCCAAATCTACAGAGGTTTTAACCATGAATTTAAGTATAATTGCTGCACTTGCCTATGGCATTTTAGCGGTGATTGGTGGCATCATCGGCTACATTCAGGCTAATAGTCAAGTTTCGCTTTTCAGTGGTATGATTAGTGGTTTATTACTAATTTTGGCTGCTTATTTGCAAATCCAAGGTCTAGCCTGGGCTTCGATTTTAGCAGTTTTAGTTACCTTAATTTTGGTAATTTTCTTTGCATTGAGATTAGCTAAAACACGCAAGTTTATGCCTGCGGGATTGATGGTGATTTTGGGTATGTTGGCATTGACGTTAATGGTGAATCAATTGGTTATCGGTAGGTAATCATTATCCTCTTACAGTTTTTACGCAGATATTTATCCTCTGTTTCGTTATTTTTTACAATACATTTCTACTATATTAAATTAGTTTTGTCACAATATTAAGCATGAGAGCAGCCAGTTTTTCAGTATGGTCGCCTTCATTGCACTTTTTCGCCTCATTAGATTTGGGGTAATAAATGTGACATTAAACTGATTTTTCCTCTATTTATTATTATTTAAACAAAAAATAATGAGAAAATGCCGAAAACATCCGGTTTTTTTGAGTTGGTGATGATAAATAAAAATAAGGCTGTATATAATTTTCCAGGTGTTGAAGATTTCTATGATTCTACTCTAACTGTTGAGAATACTAATTAGTGAATGGTTAGACGCATTGAAAATGAGATTAATTTTTGCTCTGACTAGATTATTTGGCAGCATTATATCAGTAAAAGTAAAATACTCAATAAAAAATAAATGCTTAGATCGAATAATATCCATCTCCAGGTAGTTGTTTATTGGCTGTTTATCGGCAGATAAATTTATAGATTTTATAGGGTTTGGCAGCGTAATTTCCAGTAAAAATTTAAGTAATCTTGCCATTATGGCAGGTTTTAATCTGACAGATGAGATATTAATATATGGGAGCAATTGTTGCTGTCTACCGAAACTGCTAAAGCTAAATTCATTTCAATTAATGGTAATTTTATCAGCACTTTTACGAAGTAGGACATAATATATGTTATTATCAATGTCTTCTCAAAATGTTATCCAGTATCTGCAAGAAGCAGGTCTATGTTGCTCAGAAGATGGAGCATCAAACAAATATGAGTTGCTGAACAGTAGCCAGCATAATTTAAATTTACTTGTGACTTTAGCAGGTAATCAAAAACTGCTGGTTAAACAAAAACGTCATATTGAAGAACATGATGGAACTCCCCATGAGTTTTTTAATGAGTGGTTGTTTCATCAATTGCTGCAACAGTTTCCGGTTTTAGGAAATACTTCGGCGATGGCTTTGCCCGCCGCAGGCATCGCACCATTAATACTACATTTTGACGAGTCAAATTCGCTCATTGTTCGTAATTATTTCAGTGAATATTCCGAACTAGGTGGATTTTATCGCCAAAATGATATTTTTCCGCCAGAAATTGCTACGGCCATTGGTACGACATTAGCAGAACTACATCGTGCTACCTTTGAACAGCGAGAATATCGTAACTTTATGGCGACTGCGCCTGAAGGACAGTTTCGCTATAGCTTTTACAATCCGGCGCAAGGGGTAGATTCAATTAGCCCAGAAATATTTGGTACAGTTCCCACTGAGGCGTTAAAATTTTACCGTCTCTATCAAGGTTATGAGAGTTTAGAATCAGCGATCGCAGATTTGGCTTATGAATGGCAACCTTGCTGCTTAACTCACAACGACTTGAACTTAAATAATATCTTAATTCATTCTCGTTGGGATCAGCTAGACAATTGCCTAATTAAATTGATTGATTGGGAAGCTTGTGGTTGGGGAGATCCAGCTTTTGATTTGGGTACTCTCATCGCCAGCTATTTAGGAATTTGGCTTTCCAGTTTAGTGGTAGATCCTACCATTAAATTAGAAGAATCGCTACATTTAGCCATGACACCTTTAGAGGTGCTGCAACCTTCATTACTGGCATTAATTCGGGCTTATCTGAATGCTTTCCCCATGATTTTGGACTACCGGAGTGATTTTATTGTCCGAATCATCCAGTTTACAGGACTGGCGCTAATTAATCAAATTCAAGAAACCATTAAGGTTCGTAAATACTTTGGCAATCATGACATTTGTATGCTTCAGATTGCGAAAAATCTCCTCACCATCCCCGAACAATCTGTATTGAGTATTTTCGGGGTTTCTGAGGATAAAATTGTCAACCCTTTGGCAAACATTCATAAATTCCCCCAACCTAAAAAAGAGCAGCAATTGGTTCCTCTTTATTACGAAAAGACTCGCCTGCGGGGTTGTTAATTAAACTTTTTTTTGAATTTATCCTGAGTTAATTAATGCTAGATTATTCTATGAATCCATTGCTAACTTCTCTACTTGATATTGCTAGTAATATCGAGATTAAGCCCAATTTCTGTATTTACCATCCCAATTATCAACCGTTTGCTTTACCAGCGAAAGTCGCAGATAGATTTAAACAAAATCCGGCGGCTTTACAGCATAAATATCTGAATCTATTACTGCGAAATTTTCTGTACGGTATCTATTACAATGGTTCTCTACAAAGTACTTTAGCAGTTAATATCGAAACGGCTCATTGCTTACGATACCAAACTTTAGAAGCTAATTCGATTTTGGATGTTGATTGGGAATTTTACGAACAACTACAAACTAGCAATCACGGTAAAGGTTATTTTGACCCCAGTTGGCAGGTTTTGAGTCTGGAACCGGATGGTAGTATGGCTGTAACTAAAGGCGGTTTGACAGTATATATTGAGCCAGACTGTCATTTTAAACCGAGTAAAAAATCTGCTAAAGTGGGGGAATCAGTGGCGATTTGGATGCCTAAAAATCGAGTTCAAAAGGGCTGTTATTTAGCAGTTAGCAATGTTGGACAGGAAAAACAAGGTAATCCAGATGTGGATTTGGGTATAGGCAGAATCTATTTTAATTTTACCTCATCTGGTGCGATCGCCTGCATGGATGGACTGACGCAGCGACTCAACACCGCTAATATTCCTTTCACCTTTCAGGTTCTCCATAATCCGGCTGCATACGGACGCTATGATTCAGGTATACTTTATTTTGAACGCCAGGATTATCCCGCAATTCGCAAAGTTCTTCAGGTTGTTTATACAGAATATCAATCTCATTTTCAGCCGGAAATACCTTTGTTTACCAAATTTTTAGCCCCAGGATTGAGTTTAGCTGAAGAACCCACCCAAAAATTTGCCGCACAGGAAAGTTTTGGGATGAACCGTTGTCAAATTGTCGCTAATGCTTTGTTGGAAGCTTGGGAAAAGGGTAAAAATGCAATGGAGGAACGCATGAGGGTGATTGATCAACATTTTTCCCAACATTTGATTGATTTACAGCGTCCTTATCTCAACCCTAGTTCTGAGGATATATACCAACCTTTGAAGTAATTCGTAATTCGTAATTTATTTGATGTTAATCTGTGTTTTATTATTATCAAGTGGGCTTTGCTAATTACGAACTAATAAATAATGTCTTTTACTTATAACCGGACTATTCACCTTCAAGATACAGATGCTGCTGGAGTAGTTTATTTTGCTAATGTTTTGTCTATTTGTCATGAAGCTTATGAAGCATCTCTAGAAGCATCTAATATCCATCTCAAAGCGTTTTTTACTCATCCACCTGTGGCTTTTCCTGTTGTTCACGCTAATGTGGATTTTTTTCGCCCGATGTTCTGCGGGGATAAGTTGGAAGTGAATTTATTTCCTCACAAGTTAGGTGTGAATAAGTTTGAAGTTACTTATGAAATAATGGTTGAAAATGTGCTAGTTTCTAAGGCTGTTACTAGACACGTTTGTATTGATGCGGTTAGTAGAAGTAAGCAGGATTTATCGGCTGAGATGATTCAGTGGTTAGAAACGAACCGCCTTCGCGCAGCGTATGCCCCCAGGGCTTTAGACGCAGAGGGCGCGGAGAGAAGAAAATCAAGAGAGATTTTGTAAATATTCGGTGGCGATTTTTTGCAGGTGTTGACGGTTGATTTTTCCTTGGGGATTTCGGGGTAAGGTGGTTACGGAAATCCAGTGTTTGGGAATTTTGAATTTGCTGAGTTTTTGAGTGAGTTCTGTTTGCAGTTTTAGGGGGGAAATCTGGGGATGTTTGGGAATATAAATGGCTGTTACTGCTTCTCCCCAGTGTTTATCAGGTAAGCCGATTATACAAACATCAGTTACCATTTGAGTTGATTTGATTGCGGCTTCAATTTCGGCTGGGTAAATGTTTTCTCCACCTGTGATAATTTTGTCGCTGCTACGTCCGATAATATTTAAATAACCTTCTGAATCTAAATATCCTAAGTCGTCTACTTGTAAATAATGCTGATTTTCCCAGGTTTGCGGATAGTAGCCCAGGGCTAATGATTGCGCCTGAATGGTAATATTTCCGGTTTGATTGGGATTTAAAATTTTACCTTGTTGATTGCGAATCTTTACCTGTGCATGAGGGAGAATTTGACCACTGTTAATTTTACCATTTAAAAAGTCATCGGGTTTAAGAGTGGCAACTTGAGAGGCTGTTTCTGTCATTCCATAAGTTGGTGCTAAACGGATACGGTGAAATCTCGCTTTTTCTAACAGTTCTTCCCATGCTGGCGCACCTCCTAAAAGTACAGTTTGGAATTGGGATAGCCATTCTGTTAATTGAGGTTTTTCGAGTAAGCGTTGTAATTGTGTGGGTACTAAAGATATAAAGAAATCTTCTGGTTTAATCTGATATTCTGGACTTGATGCTAAAGTTTTAAATTGTGCGATAGCTACGCTAGCCGAAGGCATCGCTAATTTACCTCCAGTGGTAAAAGAACGCATAAATTGCATTAAACCACTAACATGATATAGCGGTAACACACAAAAAGAATTGACTTGGGTTAGCTGAAAATATTCGGTAAATCCTTGTACAGATGCTATCAGAGTCTCCCATGTATGAATAGCAAATTTAATCTTTCCCGATGAACCACCTGTGGGAATCATGATGTATGGGAAATGGTTAGAAATGTTATGAGGAGATATTTTTATTTCTAGTCCCCAAATTATATCAGGTTGTACTAATTCTAAAACTTGTTGCCATTCTTGTTTTCCCCAGTCGGGGTTACACAGGAAAACTGGAAAACCAGCAGCACAAGCAGCAATAAAACCTGCAAGAAATCGCATTGGTTCCCGTTCTGCTAAGATAATTTTTGGAGTATTTCCAGAAACCAATAATTGCTGTAGTTCTAAATATAATTCTGAGGCTATTTGCTGAAATTGATGATTATTGTCACCAATGATAAAATCACTTTCAACCACTTGTTTTAAATAAAATATAGGTGATTGTATAGACATTTAAATTAGGTTTTTTATCCTGGTTCTAAAAAATGATTTATCCCAAAACCAACAGCCCGATTTGTCAGAGATAATTCTGCTGCTAGTTGGAGTGCTGCTTGTCTACCAATTTCTGTTTCAAATACTGACGAAAACACGGCATCAATTTGATGTTTTTGGCAAAATTGCCGCAGACGAGAAGGTGAACCTGCTATCCCTGGTTTAATCACAAAAATTCCTCGCCAACCTTGTTGAAAACAGTTCTCAAGTTGTTGGAGTGTGGCGACAGATTCATCTAAGGCGATCGCAGTCTGAAAATTAGCGCTCAATTCCAACATCGCCGAAAATTGTGACACAGGCAAGGGTTGTTCAAGAAACTCAATATTTGCTGAAATATCGTCACAAATCCCCAGCCATACCTTAGCTTCCTCATAACTCAGTCCACCATTGGCATCTAAACGCAACTTAGCAGCAGGTGGTAAACTCCGAGTCAATAACTCAAAAATTTCCAACTCATTAGAAATTGCATCCACCCCTATCTTCCATTTAAACGTGCGATATCCCTGCTTCCACAGCCTTTCCCATTGACTTAAAGCCCCCTCCCCAGACTGTAGTAAACCACTATAAGTCAGAAATTGGGTATATTCCTTGTTTTCCCCATTCCCTATTCCTCCCAAAGCCGACTGAAAACCAAATTGACAAGCAGGTAAACTATCAGGGATAGAGAAAATCATCTCCTCTGTAACTTCTGGGGGTAATTGGCGACAAAAATCCAAAGCCTGTTCTAGAGTTTCCGAACCAAACCAACTAATAGGGGCAATTTCCCCATAACCACAGCCACCCAGACAAACAATTATCCCCTCACGAGTATGCCAAATCCCATGATTAGTCACCAATGGCCGTAAAAACCGCCGCCGATAACAACGAAAATCAAACCGATAACCTCTCACCTCTCCCTCTCCGCGCCTCTGCGCCTCTGCGTGAAACAAATCTTATCCATTCCCCAACATAAACCCCAAACCCAACAGCAAACAACAGCAAAAATGTAAATTAACCGCAATAAACTTGCAATTACTCACCTTTTCCGGGAGATGATGATTTTCTTGAACATGGCGACATAACTGAAAACCAAAAGGTAAACTCAGCCAACTCAGCAAAGTCCACACAGGGAACATACCCAATAAAACAAACAGCAAAATCAGAGGATAAATACCCCCGGTAAACCAAGAAAGGAGTTTTGCAGCTTTTGCCGTACCTAGACGCACAACAGGCGATCGCTTACCTGCGGCTATGTCATCCTTAACTTGGTGAAAGTGTGAGCAAAATAAAACTAAGCTCGTAGCGATGCCTACAATCACTGAGGCTGCTAAACTGTTTATTGACCAACTTGCCGTTTGACTATAATAAGCGGCGGCGATCGCCAAAGGGCCAAAAGCAAAAAAGCAAAGAATTTCGCCCAAACCCTGATATCCTAAGCGAAAGGGCGGCCCTTGGTATGTGTAGCCCAAAGCGCAGCACAGCAGAATTAAGCCGATAACAGTAAAATCTTTTTGCCAAATTGCGATCGCAATTATTCCCAACAACCCAGAAACTAAACACAAGTTTCCTAACCAAAATATTAATAGCTTATTACCAGTTAAGTTTACTAAAGAATGATGTTTATTTTCGTCAATACCTGTTTCTGAATCAAACACATCATTACTGATATTTTCCCAAGCTAATATTAAAATTGCCGCCGCTATAAAAGTAGAAAATACTACTAAATTCAAACTTTTGGTTTCCGCAAAAGCCACTGCTGTTCCTACCCAAATCGGCATGATAGCAACGCTGTACATCGGCGGTTTAATAGCCGCCATCCATAATTTAATTTGAGGATTTGCAATCTGTCTTGTAGTCATCAGTCGTGTTTAATGAGATTATAGTAACCTTACTTATACATAAACAGGATTTACGCCGGAGTCTGGAAAAACCAACCACAGAGGACACAGAGTACACCGAGTTATGAGAGTTTGAGAGTTTTTTTGCGTAAGTCTTCAGAAAATTTTACAATTTTGAGAGACACTTAAGCGTCTGGGAACACCATAAATAAGGCAAACTATACTCTGGTGAAATGGCAACTGAATATGTTACCTGTAGAAATACGACCACGTTTAATTACAATTTAGGAAGTTAACTTAAAAAAAGTTTACTATTGCTAGATCCATGACAGTTTTACCATGTCGCAGCAACTTCTTTGTCAAAAACAAAGACCTATACCATTTTCTGTTAAACGTTCAGGAAAATTGCCGAAATCATAATTGTCGGCAAATTGTGAGTATTTCGCTGGATATTGACTGGGTAGATCCCTTAGTTGTATTAGATAAACTTACGCAAGCAAATGACATAAATTTTTACTTTGAGAATCAAGCTCAAGGAGAAGCGATCGCCGCCATTGATAGTGTGACAAAATTAGAAATTGATGGCAAAGATCGTTTTCATCAAGCTGAATATTTTATCAAATCTTGTCTAAAAAATATTATAAATTTTGGTAACAATCAGCCGACTTTTGCGGAACCTCACTTTTTTTGTTATTTCAGCTTTTTTGATTATAATTCTCAAATAGATTATCCATTTCCATCGGCTACAGTTTTTCTCCCCCGTTGGCAAATCTCAGTTAAAAATAAACGCTGCATATTAGTTAATAATATAATTATCAAAGCCAGCACCAATGTAGAAAATATATTGCAGAATTTGCAGGATAAAATCGTTCAAATTCAGTCTTTAGAATATACTTCTGCAAATTTGGAGCAATTACCCACTAAATTTAGCAAACAATCTGTAACGAATGCTCAAGATTTTAAACGCGCCGTGGGTTCAGCCGTAGAAAAAATTCGGTCTAGCCATTTAAGTAAAATTGTCCTAGCAAATGCCTTAGATGTCAAATCCAACCATAATTTTAATTTATTCAAATCATTAAACAATCTTCGGCAAATACATCCTAATTGTTATATTTTTTCTACCAGCAATGGGAAAGGACAAAACTTTATTGGTGCGAGTCCAGAAAGATTAATTAGTATTAATAATCAAGAGTTAATTTCTGATGCTTTAGCAGGTTCTGCACCCAGAGGTAAAACGCCTGCTGAAGATGCTGCTAATGCCAATCGCTTATTAAATAGTATTAAAGAAAGACATGAACATTCTCTAGTAATTGATTTCATTACTCAACGCCTCACCCAGCTAGGTTTGTTACCCCAAGTATTAGCACCGCGCCTGAGACAATTATCTAATATCCAGCATTTATGGACACCAATTACAGCCACCGTTCCGGCTAACGTCCACCCGTTAAAAATAGTCTCCCAATTGCATCCTACCCCAGCCGTGGCGGGTGCAACGAGAGATTTTGCTTGTGCAGAAATTCGTCGTTATGAAAGTTTTGAGCGGGGTTTATATGCTGCGCCTCTGGGTTGGGTAGATGCTAGGGGTAACTGTGAGTTTATTGTGGGGATTCGTTCGGCTTTAATTGATGGCGATCGCGCGAGGTTGTATGCTGGTGCTGGGATTGTGGCTGGTTCTGATCCTGAGAAGGAGTTTGCTGAGGTACAGTTGAAACTTCAGGCTTTGCTGAAGGCTTTGGTTTAAACGCAGAGGTACGCTAAGTTAGCGCAAAGGTACGCGGAGGTTTTAGTCGTTTTTTTTGTCAGGGGGATCGCCTTCAAAGGGTTGAACTCCTGTGGCTGGATAGTTGTCATCTCTGGGGCTGAAAATTCTGCTGACTGCTTCTGAGATATAATTGATTACTTGCTGAGGAATATTTCTCATTGATTGCAGTATTTCCTGTTTTTTTCCTGATTTAGACATAAAATCGTCTCCCTTAATCTGTATTTATCTGTGTTCATCTGTGTAGCCTACGGCAAGCCGTTAACGCGTCTACATCTGTGTTCGTTAATTCTTCTGTGCCACAGCTTCCCTCAATTTGTCTTGCAACTCCGCCCACTTCACACCTGCTAAACTAGGCAAAACAACATGAGCCATACCGACGCGTTCTGAGGGACCCAGACCTACAGCCCACATCCCCGCCGCTAAAGCAGCTTCTACACCCGCCGCCGCATCTTCAAAAACCAGACATTGCTCTGGTGGAACTGCTAATTGCTGGGCTGCATGGAGAAACAGGTCGGGGGCTGGCTTCGGTTGTTGTACACTATAACCATCTGCGATCGCATCTACATGATTAGCAATTCCCAAACGTTCTACAACCACCTGGGCATTTTTACTGGCTGAACCAATGGCGATTTTTATACCCTGTTGTCGCAATTCATCCAACAAGGCGATCGCACCAGGTAACACATCTTTTGGTGTAATATTTACAATCAGATCCACATAGTAGCGATTTTTACGCTCCAACATTTCCTGAATCTGTGACTCTGAAAATTTCCGATTCTTAATCATCAGCATCAGAGAAGCCCCACGGGATATCCCTCGCAACGCTTCATTATCCTGCCGATTAAATTCTATACCCTCCTCATCTGCTAATTTCTGCCAAGCTTGATAGTGATATTCTGCTGTATCAGTTAACACCCCATCTAAATCAAATATCACCCCTTGAATCTTAGAAGTGTGGTCAGATGAAGGAGCAAATAAAATAAATCCTTTGTTACTTTCCTCCTGGGTAATTTGGGGACGTAAATCAAACTCGTGCCATTTACCGCGCCATTGCAGTTTAAACTTCAGACGTGTCCAACCTTGGGGTAAATGAGGGTTGGCCAGAGGGCGACTGTCCCTGAGTTTAATCCCACCAAAACCAAACACCACAGCTTGCCAAATTCCCCCCGCATTCGCCCCGTGAATCCCATCGGCAGCGTTACCTCGGACATCTTCGAGATCCACCATTGCTGCTTGCATAAACCGTTCGTAAGCCTCAGCCGACTTGCCTAAATCTGAGGCTAAAATCGCATGGATAGCAGGGCCAAGTGATGAACCATAAGTAATATCAGTGCGGGGTGCGTAGTAATCCCAATTTGCTTGTAATGATTTTTGATTGTAGGGAAAATCCCCTAATTCCCGCATCAAATACAACAGCATCAATACATCTGGCTGTTTGAGTACCTGCAACTTATTGGTTTTTTCAATACCCAAAATGCCTTGCATCGATTGAGTGCGTGGTTCATAGTCGTTCAAGTTAACATCTTCCAACTGGAAAAACCCCTCAAACTGCTCAATTAATCCCGTTTCAGCGTCGTAAGGAATCCAAATTTTAGCGATAATATCTGACCACTGAGTTTTAATCTCAGCCGTGAGTTGTAATTTCTGCTCTAATTCCTGAGCTTGTTCTGGGAAATTTTGATGCAGCCAATCATCGACTATCAAAGCTTTTTCTAAATGCCATTGTACTATCCGATTAGTAAAGGTATTATTGTGAACAAACTCGTGATATTCATCTGCTCCAATTACCCCCCGAATTTCATAGCGGTCTTGTTCAGAATTAAACTCAACTCTACTATTCCAAAAAATAGCTGTATCTAAAATAATTTCAGCACCACACTTTTGCATCCATTCATCATCGCCTGTTGCTTGCCAGTAATACCACACAGTATAAGAAATATCTGAACTAATGTGAATTTCATGGTCACGACACCAAATGCGGATATCTTCACCGTAAAAATCGCTAGGAAGTGACCAACGTGGTGTAACTTCATCCCCTGTAACCGCACTTTCCCAAGCATACATCGCCCCTTTATAACCATAATGGGATGCCTTGCGTCGCGCACCATTTAAAGTGTGGTAACGATAACTTAATAAATTCCGGGCTAAAACTGGTTGGGTGAAAGTAAAGAATGGCAGAATGAAAATTTCTGTATCCCAAAAAATATGACCACGATAGCCAAAACCCGACAAAGTTTTAGCGGGAATGCTGACTTTTTCATCATCTTTCGGGGCAGCAATTAGCAGTTGAAAAAGATTGTAACGCACAGCAAAAGCCGCTTTACTATCTCCCTCAATGAGGATATCGCTATAGTGCCAAACCTGATTCCATGCTTGGGCGTTGGCTTGCAGCAAAGTGATATAGTCTGGTAATTGCGCGAGTTTTTCTTGCGCTGCTGAGACTGGTTGGGAAACCTCCCGTGAGGTAAAAACTGTCACAGTCTTCTCTACTGTCACCGTCTGCTGTGATGTCGCCAGAAAAGTTGCAGTTATAGTAGGGTAGCCAGGAGCAGTATGCACTTCTAAAGCTGCTTCAGTTCCCGATATTGCCATCCTCGCTGCCATACCAATCTCAATCCGGGAACCGCGAGTTCGGCTGTGTAACCAAATTCCTGCTGCGGTTTTACCCTGGTCGATTGCTTCCCAGTGATTAAAACCCTGATTCTCTGGGTAGCCGTTAATACTAGCCTGAATTTCAATCATCCCATCAAAATCTACAGGCGTTACTTGGCAGCGTTGCCCTAATACGTGCTGGTCAGCTAAACTGGCAAAGCGTTCAAAGTGAATATCTATGGTTTTCCCACTGGGACTGCGCCAACGTAAGGAACGGCTGAAAATGCCTTGACGTAAATCAAGTTGTCGATCATATCTTAATATTTCACCCTGATCCAAACGGAAGCGTTCGCGTAGCGTCTCCGTAGGAGATTCGCCATTTATACTGATTACTAATGGCAGCCAGTCGGGACAATTGGCAAGTTCTGTATAAACTACAGGAACATCATCATAGACACCGTGGATAAAAGTAGCTGGTAATGCACGAATATAACCTTCCTCAAAACTGCCCCGTGTTCCCAAGTATCCGTTGCCGATTGTAAAGACAGTTTCTCTTGAATGCAACTCGTCAGGGTCAAATTGAGTTTCAATTAATATCCAATCTGTATAGATAAAACGGTTATTAGGACTTTTTTTATTCATCGTGCATCCCTTAGCTAAATTCAAAATTAGCCATCAAAAGTTTTAATGGTTCATGATAACAGAATATTGCTGATGTTTTTCTAAAATTTTTTCGGCTCTGGGTTTAAAAATTAGGTAAAATAATGTTTCTAAATAACGATGTTTGGCTGCATTATTTTCCGGAAGGGCAAAGTTCCAGAAGCTAAATATTTTAGCTAGTAATAGTATTTGACTCGTGTGTAAATGCCAATTGTATTTATTAATAACGCGCTGGCTCATCATCTGGGAAACTTCTGTCCAACGTTCAGGTTGAGTCTCACATTGATCAATGAAATTCAAAATTTGATGGGCTGTTGCTTTAAAGTCTGTAGGATTAATATGAAAAGTCTCTTCTTGATCTTGAATAATTTCTACAGCACCACCAAATTTAGTGACGAAAGTTGGTAAGCCGGAAACCATCGCTTCTAAAATGCTGCGACCAAAGGATTCAAATCGGGCAAAGTGGACATAAATGCCTTGAGCATCGGCAATTACTCGGTAGGCTTCTCCAAGGTCAGGGCTAGGAAGACGCATCCCTATACAGCGTATATTCCCGTGGAGTTCATACTGATTAATTATGTCGTGGAGTCTTTGGATTTCCTCAGCTTCTTTGGGGTTTGTGGCTTGATTTACATAAAGTTTAGTAGTGATAAAAATTAGGTTACAATGCTCTTGTAAGCCCCGATTTTTAGCAAAACATTCTGCCAAGCCTGTGAGATTTTTAACTGAGGTAATGGGCGCGACAGTGAGGATTGGGCGCTTATTAGGGTTATCTAATTTCCCAATTATTTGGGGATGTTCACGCTCAAAAAGTAAATCATGTACTTGGGAGGTAAGTTTGGGATTTCGCCTGTCTTTTTGACTAAAAGGGAAAAAGATATTTTCACTAACTCCCGGCGGAACCATGTTAAATTTAGGACTGAATAAATCAATCCCATTAATTACATGATATAGCTCAGGCATGGTAAAACATTTGTAAGATTCGTATTGACCGATTGTGTCTGGTGTGCCGACTATTTCTTGATAAGATGAGGTGATAATAAAGTCAGCAGCATTCATGCTAATTAAATCGGCGGTAAATTGTGCCGAGAAGTGATAATTATCTTCTAAATCTTGCCAATACAAGTTACTAAATAAGTGTTTAGGTTTTTCTAAAGAATGGGCTATATTGCATTGGGTAACTTTCAGACTGCGGGAAATCAGGGAGGCGACTAAATTACCATCGCTGTAGTTACCCACAATCAGATTTGGACGACCTTGAAATTGAGTTAAAAGTTCTTTTTCGGCATCTTGAGCAAATGTTTCTAAATAAGGCCAAATTTCATATTTAGAAATCCAATTATTGGTAATATCAGAATTAAATTCACCAAAGGGAATGCGTAATATCCAAGCATTTTCTGTATCATGGATTTTTTCTAACCGCAAATTACATTCTGTACCTTCGCAGTTAGGAATAAGTCTAGTGAGAATAATTACATGGGGTTGAATACCTATTAAGTCAAGACCAGCAAGTTTGATTTCTGCTTGGAGTTTATTTTCTAAGCTGCGGGCTTGTTCTAGAACATAAATCACTTGACCTAGTGTTTCATCTCTACCTAAAACATCTTGTTGACCAACCCAACCGTGAATGGAGACGAGAACGACGCGGAAAATTGCGGGAACACGGGCGACGAAGGCTTCTAAAATGGCGGGTTGGGGGTTATCAATGAGTTGTTCTAAAAGTTCTAGGGTTTCGGATATACGCCCAGATGTATTACCCCACCCTGGTTCAAAACCGAGTTCCTGGAGGTGAGGGCGAAAATTGGCGTAGGGTTCTTCCGGGGGTTGCTGATTGAGAAATTTTAGGGCTTGCTTTATTTGTTTAACTAGGTGAATACCGGAGGGAATGCGATCGCTAATTAGCAGAGGTTTTTGATCATAAGTCAATTGATATAATGCTTGAAATATCACCTCTAGCCAATAATGGGTGTCATTAGACAGTTGATCGCATAAGTAACGATTGAGAAAGGCTAGACCTTGACCAATGTTTCTGGGGTCAGTGATTCTGGTCGATTCTTCCGCAAAGGGTTGGAAATCAATTTCGAGGATGTGCGGTTGGTAGCGATTAACGAGGCGATCGCTTACATCTAACCACGCTTGGGGTGTCATCGGCTCAAATCCCGAAAAATCAGCTTGTAGTCGCCACATTTGTTGACTCCCAATCCTGGGTCGAACTACAAACCAAGTCCCTTGTTCATCTAAAATCATTTCATGGGTATTATGAATTAGTCTACCGATAGAAGAAGAATAATAAAAGTAAGTAGGCTTTTGGTATTGGTGACAGAATTCAGCAAAATTATGTAATATCTCGTTTCTCAAAAAGTAACGTTTATCAGTGTCGCTTAATTCCGAGATAAACTGACGCAGAGTGATTTTTTCGTCTTTGTTTAATACAGTTTCAAATAATTCATGCATGACAAATATCGCAATGATAGTAGGTTAAGACTTTATTTATGGTATTTTGGCTTATGGAAGAATAGAAAAACGAACCGCCTTCGCGCAGCTTATGCCCCCAGGGCTTTAGACGCATTCGCGTAGCGTCTCCCCTTGGGAGAAGAACGCCAAGGGAAGAGGGTTTAAAAGGTTTTTATATAGGTCTTCTATGTTTTTACCCACTCGTCTTTCTGAGATGCTAGGCGAACAGCAACTGTGATCTTTGAGGTACATTTCCGGTTTTTATATCTCTATGTTAGATAGTAGGAAAACTTTTTACTTCTGGCTTGGGGATGAAACCCCAGCAATAATGTCTATACCTTGAGGTCTTAAATATGGTTGCTAACCCGGAAATCTACGTCACTCCCGAAGAATACTTAGAGATGGAAGAACGGAGTGATATTAAACATGAGTATATTGATGGCTATATCTACGCAATGGCTGGGGCGCTAGATTCCCATGTTACTATTGCGCTCAACCTTGCTACTCTTCTACGTAATCATGTACGTGGTTCAGGTTGTCGCGTTTACATCGCCGACATGAAAGCCAGAATTGAATCACTGAATCGGTTCTACTATCCCGACGTGATAGTAACTTGCGACAAAAGAGATCAAGAAACGCCAGCTTATAAAAGATTTCCTAATTTAATTGTAGAAGTTTTATCTGACTCCACCGAAGCCTTTGACCGGGGGGATAAATTCGCTGACTATCAACTAGTAGAAACCCTAGAAGAATACGTCTTAATTAACACAAAACGCCAGCGATTCGAATGTTTTCGCCGGAATCATCAAGGACTGTGGGTTTTGCAATCTTACACAACAGAAAAAACCTCATTTCGATTAAATAGCATAGACTTCGAGACAACCATAAAAGAACTTTACGAAGACACAGAAATTTAAAAACCTCTGCGTACCTTTGCGCTTACCTCCGCGCCCCTTTGCGTTTCAATCCTTAATCCCTCTCCATTGAGTAACAGGCGACATAGCCCGCCAACCTAAAAACTTACCAATAGGTTCCGCTCTTTGAACAGCAATCCGAGTTAAACTACCACCAACCTGCTCATACCATTTAAATAAAATTTGCTCACCCTCTACAGTCACAACATTAGCTACCAACCGCCCACCCGGACGTAGTGCATTCCAACAGATATCAAAAAGCCCTGGTGCTGTGACTCCACCGCCGATAAATATAGCATCAGGAGTAGGTAAATCTTGCAAAATTAATGGTGCTTTACCGCTAATAACTTTCAGGTAAGGAGTTCCTAAAGCTGCGGCGTTATCGGTGATATAACCCAGTCTAGAAGAATTCTGTTCAATAGCGATCGCCTGACATCGAGAATCAGTCCGCATCCATTCAATCGAAATTGAACCACAACCCGCACCGACATCCCATAGTAGTTGTCCGGGAGTGGGAGCTAATTTTGCTAAAGTCACCGCCCTGACTTCACTCTTGGTTAATTGTCCATCATGGTGATAGGCGTGATCTGGCAATCCTGGTAATCTGGGTAAAGGTATAATTCCAGCATCAGCAATACAATTAACCGCGATCGCATTCAACGGTGCAATTTCTGTTTCATGCCAATCTGCGGCTATACCTTCGACAATTCTTTCATGAATACCACCCAGATGTTCTAAAACTGTAATTTTACTACCACCATAACCGCGTTTTGTCAAGATTTCGGCAACAATTGCGGGGGTGTCTTTTCCTTCACTCAAAATCAACAGTTTAGCATTGGGATAGATGTAACTTTGGAGTAAGGAAGCTGGACGACCGCACAAACTCAAGGTTTCTAGTTCCGTGAAAGACCATCCTAGTTTGGCACAGGCGAGGCTAAAGGTGGAAGGCGCAGGAATAATCGTAATTTCCTCTAGGGGAATTTGTCGGGTCAGGGTGACACCGATACCGTAACATAAAGGGTCGCCACTGGCTAATACACAGACTGATTCACCGCGACGACGGATAATGTCGGCTATGGAGGTGCTAATGGGTGATGTCCAGGCTATTTTCTGACGTGGGTCATCTGGTGGTAACATGGCTAAATGGCGATCGCCTCCAAAAATCACTTCAGCTTGATCAATCAGAGAATGAGCGATCGCACTTAAACCTTCTAACCCATCTTCACCAATACCCACAATCGATAGCCATTTCCGTGTCATAGAAGCTGTAATAATTTAACTAGATGTTGCGGCTTTGACTGCGATTAAGAGCAGTTATTCTAATCTATTAATTAGGTTTTAACTCAACACTTCCCAGTTTGATGTTTATAACTTTTACTCGTGTGTTATAATGAGTAAGCATTACAACTGTTGAACAGGTAAAATATAGAAATATATATTTACTTGGGTTAATGAAATTTCACAATTAGGTTGGTATTAATTGAAAATTAAAGCGTTGGATGTCAAAGCAGGCGATCGCATTATTGCCTACTGCAAGAATAAAATGCAAGTTTGCAAGGTGAAACGCATATTAGAACCAGGTTCTAGCAACATCACACTATCAGTATTTACATCTGAGCATTATCGGGGATGCTTAGTTTCCTGTGTAGTCCGGTTCCAGGGTGACACTTTAGTAGATTTAGTACAATAAAATTACTTAAATTTTGTTTTGCAGAATTAGCCCAAAAGATGTCACAGGGTTAATCTCTGGTTTGTGAATAAATTCTCCAGATATATCAAGTGGTATATTTAACTGAATATTAAAAATATGCAGCATCCAGCGAGATGAATACCTGATCATGTTAAATTACTAAAGCAAAGAGTTGGGAAACTCCGGTGAAATTCCGGGACTGTGCCGCAGCTGTAATGGTAAGACCAAAACAGAGCATTGAGTTTTTTACTTGCCAAGTCAGAATGCCAACCCTAACAGTGTCTATGGGTATACTAAGACACACTTACTATCTACTGCCTGCGTCGCACAGGGAAGGAGTTAATGTTTTGCTGTCCGGTTTTGCCTTATGTCCTGGTTTGTTTTATGATACACCTGCCCAAGATGGGATATTATCTCGCATCAGAATACCAGGTGGAATTCTGGATAGTCAACAGTGTCATGCAATCGCAGATATAGCAGAGAATTACGGGGGTGGTTATGTTGATATTACCAATCGCGCCAACCTCCAAATCAGGGAACTACGTTCGGGAATAAGTAGCGCAGTTCTCAAGCATTTACAAAATATCGGTATCGGTTCTCGCAATTTTGCTGTAGACCACATTCGGAATATTATGACCAGCCCCACTGCTGGTATTGATTACCAAGAATTAATTGATACCCGTCCCTTTGTGCAAGACTGGGAAAATTATATCGCCGCACATCCTCAGCTATCAGGACTATCAGCAAAATTTAGCGTTTGTTTTGATGGTGGTGGTAAAGTTTCGGTGTGCGATCGCCTCAACGATATCATGTTTGCTGCTGTCTTAATTGACGGTAAAGTTTATTTTCGGCTATGTCTGAGCGTCGGTGTCAAGGGAAAACCACCCGTTGATATGGGAATTGTCTTATTACCAGAGTTATGTTTGCCAGTTTTGGCAGTTTTAGCTGGTGTTTATCTCAATTATACTGACCCCGACAGTCGGCGCAAGCTGCGTTTGCGAGAGTTGTTAAATAATTTGGGTTGTGAAAATTATCTGCAAGAAGTTGAACAACGTCTAGGTTTTAGCCTCACCCCTCAGCCACAGTTTGACAAAACCAGTCTCGAAAAAAATTCAAAATCTAACTATCAACATATTGGCATTCATCCCCAGCGTCAGCCAGGCTTATTTTATATTGGCGTGGTTTTACCGTTAGGTAGGCTAGAGAGTCAGCAAATTCGGGGTTTAGCTGATTTAGCCCAAAACTTTGGTAGCGGGACTCTGAGGCTAACTCCTTGGCAAAATTTACTCCTGACTGATATTCGCGAGCGATCGCTTACCGATGTTCAGAGTGAAATCGCTACTCTAAAATTAGATATATCGCCAAGTAATATCAATACAGCATTAGTTGCCTGTTCTGGTAATAAAGGTTGTGTAGCATCTGCCACCGATACTAAAGGTGATGCTTTAGCATTAGCAAAATATCTCGAAACTCATGTTAGTCTGAATCACCCAGTTAATATTCACTTTAGCGGCTGCGAAAAATCCTGCGCCCAGCATAGTCCTAGTGATATTACCTTGCTCGGTGTCAGTCTAGAATCAGAACATGGAACTTTGGGAGCTTATCATATTTATGTTGGTGATAGCTGGCGTGGCGAAACCATAGGTGAAAGCAACCAAAAATTTGGTCGTCAACTCTATCAATATGTCACAGTGGCCGAACTACCTGTATTGTTAGGGCAGATGTTACAAGTTTATAAAATTCAATGCCAAAATCCTGATGAATCCTTTGGAGAATTTGTTAATAGATATGGAATTGCCCAATTAAAGCCGTTATTCTCCCCAGTGAGTTAGGGTTATTTCTTTTATGGGACTTACGCAAAAACCTCTCAAACCCTCAGTTCTCTGTGTACTCTGCGCCTGGTGTGGTATGCGCTACGCGCACGCTACGCGAACGTTTTTATCTGAATTATCCGTAAGTCCTATTTTAGCTTGCGTGGCGTAGCCATTACCATTCACCATTCACCATTCACCATTCACCATTCACTATTTTCCCATGTCTGACTACATCCGAGATGCTAACGAAATTTACAGTAAATCCTTTGCCATCATTAGATCAGAAGCCAAGCTGGATGTGCTGCCCCCAGATGTAGCAAAAGTGGCAGTACGCCTGATTCATGCCTGTGGAATGACTGATATCGTCAATGACTTGGGATATTCATCAACGGCAGTACAGACTGGACGCGCAGCACTAGCAGCAGGTGCGCCGATTTTGTGTGATTGCCGAATGGTTGCCGAAGGTATTACTAGAAAGAGACTACCTAGAAACAACCAAGTTATTTGCACTCTTTATGATGTGGAAGTACCAGCCTTAGCTAAACGTTTGGGTAATACGAGATCAGCTGCTGCGGTGGAGTTGTGGCGATTGCACTTAGAAGGGGCAGTGGTAGCAGTTGGTAATGCCCCGACAGCCCTATTTCGACTGTTAGAAATGCTGGAAGAAGGAGTGCTAAAACCTGCGCTTATTTTAGGTTTTCCCGTGGGATTTGTGGGTGCGGAAGAATCAAAAGCAGCACTGGCAGCAAATAGCAAACGTGTACCATTTTTAACTTTACATGGTCGGCGTGGTGGCAGTGCGATCGCCGCCGCCGCAGTTAACGCCCTAGCAACAGAGGAAGAATAATCATGGAAATCAAAGGCCGTCTCTATGGAATTGGCGTAGGGCCAGGTGATCCGGAATTATTGACATTGAAAGCACTGCGACTATTACAGGCTGCCCCTGTGGTAGCTTATCAGTCAGCAGTGGATAAAGAAAGTATAGCGCGAGCGATCGTTTCCCAATATCTCACCGGGAATCAAATCGAAGTGCTGTTTCACCTCCCCCGCGCCTTGGAACCAGAAACGGCCAATTTGATTTATGACAAAGAAGTTGCACCAATAGCCGAACATTTAGCCGCAGGACGGGATGTAGTGGTGTTGTGTGAGGGTGATCCGTTTTTTTACGGTTCTTTCATGTATGTTTTCACCCGTTTATCTGAACACTACCAAACGGAGGTTGTACCGGGAATTTCTTCACTCATGGCTTGTCCTGTGGCCTTGGGTGTACCCTTCACTTATTACAACGATATTATGACCGTTTTACCTGCCCCCATGCCAGCAGAAGAATTAATCACGCACTTACTAGCAACCGATGCGGCGGCGATAATGAAACTAGGTCGCCACTTTACCAAAGTGCGAGATGTTTTACATCAATTAGGGTTGGCATCACGGGCATTGTATATTGAAAGAGCCACAATGACACAGCAGAGAATTGTACCCCTGGATGAAGTTGATCCCGCTCAAGTACCCTATTTCTCAATGATTATCATCCCAACCAAAAATCGACTATAGGTTTAATAAAATTTTTGTCTCCGATACCCTACCTCTATAGTAATTCTGTACTATTAGACCTCTATAATGACTATATAGGCAAATTAAAAATTTGCTATGATATTAGGCTTGGTTTTATTTGCGGGTCTGAACTATGATCAATTGTCTAGACGCAGCTCGCTACTTTATTGCGAGGGCTTACGAAGACGGTATAGAAGCAGAAATGACCAACATGAAGGTTCAAAAGCTTCTGTACTATTCACAAAGCTTGTATTTAGCAGTATACGATCAGCCATTGTTTGACGAGGAAATTCAAGCATGGCGATACGGTCCTGTTTGTCCTCCGGCTTACAGGTTTTACAGTGAATTTGAAGCGCAGCAGTTACCCATACCTAGTCAGGAATTATTATTACAGATTCCTCAAAATGAGAAAAGGCTGTTAGAGGAAATTTGGGGATATTTTGGTGGTTATCATGCTTATCGACTCAGTGATATGACTCACTTGGAGTTTCCTTGGAAAAAAGCACGCCAGGGTTTACCTCCAAATGCAAGTTCAACGGAACCCATTTTGTTGGAGGATATGAAGGCTTTGGGTTATCAGAAACTTGATTTAATAGAACGGGAGCATCCTGCTTATCAATCTGTAATGTCTCAGGTTTTAGAAGACGCTTGTAATTCAGAATCTGCCAATCGCATTCATAAACGAGAGGTGCGTGACTGGCTTAACTCCCTTCTCGATTGAAAAATCTGATAATTTCCAGCGTTCTTTTAAAAAATTGGCGAAGTTTCATGGTTCTAGTTTTGTTGAACTGATGCAGGACTTACGCAACAATTGCCAAAAATCTTGATTTATCAAACCGCCAAGCCGCCTTGGCGCTAGCCTCTCCCTTTGGGAGAAGAACGCCAAGAAAACGTAGATTATGCGTAAGTCCTATGATGGTAGAAATTATAGAAAATTTGACTGAAGAGCAATATCCTTATAACTCCCGTCAAGAACCTTTACCTTCAAAGATGCAACTAACAGAAGGATGGACATTTCACAAATTAGAACTACGATTTGCTAAAGGAGCTTCCGGACAAATCAGATTAATGTATTTAGTGAACGTAACTACTTGTACAATCAGATTAGTTTGGATTTATAGTCATGAGCAATTTGCTAAACGCCCTGGGGAGAAAGATTTAAAGAGTGTTATCGAAGAAATATTAGAGAGCATAAATAAACGGAGTAATCTGTAGTTTATGTGAACCAAACCACTCAAAACATGAGTAAACGTTATCTAGGTCATAACACCTTGGGATTCGCTAGTCCCCTGCCATGTTGCTACTTATTAAACAATCCGCAAGGATAGTGTATTTAGCATAACAAGCTCAGATAACAAGGTTGAAGCAAACATTACCCTGAAAAGGTGAAATTTAAATGTCTAATTTTGTTCTAGTTCTTGATACCAACAAAAAACCACTTACTCCAATTCATCCAGGAGATGCACGTTTTTTATTAAATCAACAAAAAGCTGCTGTATTTAGAAGATTTCCATTTACCATAATTTTGAAAGAACCTAAATCTGAAGTTCCAACTCAACCGATTGAATTAAAAATAGATCCAGGGAGTAAAACTACAGGTTTTGCGTTAGTTCAAAATAATAAAGTCATCTGGGGTATGGAATTACAACACAGAGGTTTAGCTATTAAAGAAAGCCTAGAAACTCGAAAAGGAGTAAGGCGAGGAAGACGTTCTAGACATACTCGTTATCGTCAAGCTAGATTTCTTAACCGCACTAAACCTCAAGGTTGGTTAGCACCTTCTTTAAGCCATAGAGTTTTAACTATTAACACTTGGGTTAAAAGATTATGTAATTTTGCCCCAATAACTGACATAGTTCAAGAGCTTGCTAGGTTTGACCTACAGCAGCTAGAAAACCCGGAGATATCAGGCTTTGAGTATCAACAGGGAGAGTTACAAGGGTATGAAGTCCGTGAATATCTTTTGAATAAATGGAATAGAAAATGTGCATACTGTACTGCGGAAAATGTCCCTTTACAAGTTGAGCATATTAAACCAAAAGCCAAAGGAGGAACTAATAGAATTTCTAATTTGTGTCTAGCTTGTGAGAAATGCAATATCAAAAAAGGTACTCAAGATATTGAGAAGTTTTTAGCAAAAAAGCCTGAGTTGTTGAAGCAAATTTTATCCCAAGCCAAGCGTCCACTAAAAGATGCGTCTGCTGTAAATTCAACGAGATGGGCTTTATTTAATAAGTTAAAAGAAACTGGATTACCTATAACAACAGGTTCAGGAGGTTTAACTAAGTTTAATAGAACTCGTTTAGGATTGCCTAAAACTCATTGGATTGATGCTGCTTGTGTAGGAAAAGTTGAAACTCTCAAAATACTGACAACAAAAATTTTAACAGTAAAAAGCACGGGGCATAGTTGCAGAAGATTCTGTAGGATCAATAAATTTGGTTTTCCTTGCACTGAGCCTAAAAAAATATTCACTCATGTTTCTACAGGAGATTTTGTTAAGGCTACTTTGCACAAAGATCGTAAAAACATAACTTCTGGAAAGTATGTAAGTCGTGTTAAAACTCCCACAAAAAACGGATGTGAGATTGTTATCAATGGTTTTAGAGTTGAATTTTCAACAATGAAAGATATTACTAAGGTTCATTGTAGTGACGGGTATAGCTACGTTTGACTACGCAAAACTACAATTTTATGAGATTAAATGCAAAGACTGTTAGCGAAATATTATTTTTGTTTATCTGTCTCTATATGTGGTTTCATTTGAAAGGACATCAACTTTTGCAAGATATCTAACAAATGATCACAAAGATTGTACCTGCCGTTGTGGTTCTGGGTCAAAACAGTGTACCAGTAGCCCGAAAAATCATCAATGTCCTGCCAGGGGCGAGATTATACGGTTTGGCAGGACGTACATCTGGTGTTGATGTCACTTTCACTAACTTCGGTGACACAGTGCGCGAGTTGTTCGCAGAGGGAACACCGTTAATTGGTATTTGTGCTGCTGGCATTCTGATTAGAAGCATAGCACCAATGCTTTCTGATAAAAAACAGGAACCACCAGTATTAGCTGTAGCTGAAGATGGAAGTGCTGTGGTTCCGCTTTTGGGTGGACTGAATGGCGTGAATGATTTGGCGCGACGCATTGCTGAGGAACTTGATGTTAAACCTGCAATCACTACAACAGGTGATATCCGTTTCCGCACAGCGTTATTATCTCCTCCTCCTGGATATCATTTAGCCAACCCAGATGATGCGAAGAAATTTATCTCAGATTTATTAGCTGGGGCGCAAGTCAAGCTTGAAGGTTCAGCGCCTTGGTTGAGTAATAGTCAACTACCTATAGACCCCAACGGTCATTTAACCATCCAGGTTACAGAAAGATTAGTAACTCCTGCACCCAACCGTCTGGTTTATCACCCAGCAACTATAGCGATCGCCATCAGTGATACTGTTGATGTAACTTTAGTACAACGGATGTTAGCAGATGCCGAACTTGCCCCCGCATCAGTAGCCGGAATATTTGCACCTATCACCCTAGCCAATAATCCCAACTTTAAAGCCATTGCTAACGCCTTTAAAGTACCTACACGCTTCTTTACTTTAGATAAACTAGAAAACTTGATAACACAAGGTTATAGCCCTGCCCAAGCCATAGCCATCAACGCCACTGGGTCGTCTCCCTTATCCTCCTCATCTTCCCAGCTAGCGATCTCTATTGCCCCCAAACCCATCGACCCCAGCACCATCGGTCAAGCACAGGGACGGTTAGCAATTATTGGCACTGGGCCAGGTGGTTCACAGTGGATGTCTCCAGAAGTAAAAGAAATACTCAAATCTGCAACTGATTTAGTGGGTTACAAAACATACATAAATTTAATTGGTTCTCTAGCTGATGGTAAACAACTGCACGAATCAGACAACCGTGAAGAAATTGCACGGGCAACAATGGCGCTGGATTTGGCAGCACAAGGGCGATATGTAGCCGTAGTATCTTCTGGTGATCCTGGGATATATGCAATGGCTGCGGCTGTATTTGAGGTATGCGATAGCGAAGCGCTCCGTAGGAATCGCAACCCCAAACCGGAATGGGATAGTATAGATATTCATGTTGCACCGGGGATATCAGCTATGCAAGCGGCGGCTGCAAGTATTGGCGCGCCTTTGGGACATGACTTTTGCGCCATTTCCCTGTCTGATATTTTAAAACCTTGGTCAATTATCGAACAACGAATTGCTGCATCTGCTGAAGCTGATTTTGCGATCGCCTTTTATAATCCTGTGTCCAAAGAGCGCACTTGGCAACTAGCAGCAGCGAAAAATATTTTACTGCAACATAGAACACCAGATACCCCAGTAGTATTAGCCAGAAATCTTGGCAGACCAGGGCAGATGGTGAAGGTAATCAAACTGAAGGAATTAACACCAGATTCAGCCGATATGCGGACAGTGATTCTAGTTGGTTCCAGCCAAACCCGAACAATTCAGCGCAGTGATGGAACTGTTGCGGTTTATACGCCACGACGGTACTAGGAATATAGCTTTTGCCAATAGTTTTAGCACACAGCAGATTTGACAAAAGAATTACCAGATGACGAATTGGGTGGCCGCCGAGATACGTGCAAAATGGGACACGTTGTAAAGTTTTGTTAAGAAGTAAACAAAAAACCTGAGATTTACAAGGATTCTAGCCGCTTAAGCAAGCACTAAACTTTCGACCTCATCCAATGACGGTGGCACAGCCTCCATATCAATTAGGTAATCACCAAACCGCTTGACATGAGCCGTAATATAAGGACTCACAACCGCCACATCCTCACGGCTAATCAAATAGCCTTGCTTCTGTAAATCACGCAATATATCAGTTAAATCAACAACATTTTGGAACAAAACAGCATTTGCTACCAAATCTTTATACTTAATTACCTTTTCCTGTTCAATTGGGTCATTCTTCATCACAACTCCAAAGCCACCAAAGAAAAACCACTTCGAGAATTTATGATAAGCTTCCACAATATTTGTCACAGCAGTAATTTGTTTTCTTAGCTGCATATCCGATATGTATTGCAGCAAGAAAACAGTTCTTACTACTTGCCCTAATTCCTGAAAAGCATGATATAACCTGTTTTTACGGCTATAATTTCCTAATTTACGCAATAAAATGGCACTCGATACCTTACCTGTTTGAATTGATAAGACTACCTGTAAAATATCTTGCCAATGAGTTTCTATCCGTTTCCAATCAACAGTTTCAGAGAACAAAGAATCAATATGTTGATAAACAGTCTCTTTATCAGGACGATAAAAATTTAAATCTTTCCAATTACGAATCCGAGGCATTAACTTAATTCCCAGCATATGTGCCAATGCAAACACAGGTGTTGATTGACCGTGGGTATCAGCATGAATTGTATCGGGTTGAATATCGGAAGAGTTTTTTAACAATCCCTCAATGATATGAACAGCTTCCCAAGTACCACAAGAAATAAACTGGCTAAATAAAGCCACATAGGTATCAGAGACATGGTGGTAAGCTATTCCTCCGTAACCCCCATAGCGAATATGATACTCAGAAGGAGGTTTGATACTCAAGCGGATGACGCTCTAACAAATCCAGCAAGCGTTCTTGGTAATCTGACGAGATGCGACTCAGTACCAGGGAAAATAATCTTTGATTTACGACATTTCTTACTCGACGGACTAGTCTATTTAATGTGTTAAATCCTGCAATACCTTAGCCAAATTACGAGGGTGAGATAATAATGCTTCAACCATGAACTCCCGTTTCTTGCTAGGCTTGGCAAAAACAATCAGTCCTAAAAATTCCTTGAAGGTTTCCCACAAGGGTTTTTTAATGTATTGACGGTAGGATAAGGGTTTTAGATTCTAAACAACCTTTTTCTCGAAACGCTTATGTATGCTTGTTTTTGCCGTTTTTGCCAAAAATTATCAAGGCTCTTATTTTGGCTAAGGTATTGGTTTTAATGAACTATTTTCTCAAATTTCTCTGTTTACAACCTAAATCTGATACCAAGCAGTCAAAGCCACAGCTAAAGCATCAGCAGCATCATCTGGCTTGGGAATATAGTCTAAATCCAACTCTCGCGCCACAGCATCTTGCACTTCCGATTTATCGGCATTACCATAACCTGTTAAGGCTTGTTTAATTTGAGCCGGAGTAAATTCCACATACGGAAGCTTATGCTGTGCCAAAGCCAACATCAATACACCCCTAGCCTGTGCCACAAGGATAGTACTTGACATACGATAGAAAAACAATTTTTCCACCGCCACCAAATCAGGCTGCAACTCCGAAATCACGGTGTGTAAATCGTCAAACAAGGTACACAGGCGCTGTCCCATTTCCATTTTGGATGATGTCTGGATGACTCCGAAATCTACCATACTCACCGATGTATCCAAAATTTTAGCCTGATTTTGGCTGCAAGCAATTAACCCAAATCCTAAAATTGCTAGTCCCGGATCTAATCCTAAAATGCGTTTTTCCATTAAATTCAATTTAACTGGCAACTTTGACAACTTGCTGCTAGTCTAAAGTCCTTGATAAATTTAAGGGTTTCACGTTTGGTGTTCATACCAAGTAGTGTAAATTTTCTATTAATCATTTATTTTGTAGCACTGCTCCGAATCAGGTATGTCAATTGGTTTTCTCAGACAAGCCCTCAAAGCCCTGCAACAGCAGTCGCGCGGCCGCACTTCCCATCGTGTTAACCAGTGGTTCAAGTGGTTATCTCCTGGGCTAGCCATCAAACGCTGGTTGCTAATCAGCCTTGGTGGTGTACTGCTGGCAATTTTGGGGTTGGCTATATCGGTGAGGCTAACCCCAATTTTTTGGGCGCTGGAGTTGGTGAGGGGTTTTCTGGGAGTAATTGCTGGCATTTTACCTCACTATATCAGCGGCCCTTTAGTCTTGCTGGGCGGTATACTTTTGCTGCTTTGGGGACAAACTCGCACCGTCGGTTCCATTACTCAGGTGCTAAGACCAGGGGGCGATGAGGATTTAATTGATGTGTTGATGGCACATCGTCGATTGTACCGGGGACCGAAAATAGTCGTAATTGGTGGTGGGACTGGACTTTCTACCTTATTGCGGGGATTAAAAACCTATAGCGCCAATATTACTGCCATTGTGACTGTAGCTGATGATGGTGGGTCTTCTGGACGGCTGCGGCAAGAATTTGGCGTTTTACCACCAGGGGATATTCGTAATTGTGTGGCGGCGCTGGCAGATGAAGAAAAGCTATTAACAGAATTATTTCAATATCGTTTTAAGGCTGGGGACGGTTTGACGGGTCATAGTTTTGGTAATTTGTTTTTAACTGCTATGACCGATATTACTGGGGATTTAGAACAGGCGGTTGCAGCTAGTTCTAAGGTGCTAGCAGTGCGGGGACAGGTTTTACCAGCTACCCTGAGTGATGTTCGCCTCTGGGCAGAATTAGAGGATGGCCGTCGCATTGAGGGTGAGTCTAGTATTCCTAAAGCAGGGGGAAAAATTGTCAAGATTGGCTGTATCCCTGCTAGTCCTCCGGCTTTGCCAGCAGCTATTAAAGCAATTAAGGAAGCTGATTATATTATTGTGGGGCCAGGTAGTTTATATACCAGTCTCATTCCTAATTTACTTGTACCAGAAATTGCCGATGCGATCGCCCAATCTACAGCCCCTCGCATTTACATCTGCAATATCATGACTCAACCAGGCGAAACTCAAGGATATACTGTTGCTGACCACATTAAGGCTATTGATGCAGCTTGCGGAGACAGACAGCTGTTTGATGCAGTGTTAGTACACAAAAAATCTCCTTCTGAGCAATCACTCATGCGCTATGCTCAACAAAATTCCCATCCAGTATTTTTGGATAGGGAAGATGTCACCCTATTAGGGCGGCGAATTGTTCTAGCTAATGTTTTGTATGAAGATGAAACCGGTTGCGTGCGTCATAATCCTCAGAAACTAGCACGAGTTTTGTTGCGATGGTACAGTGGAAATCATCATGGAGGCAAAAAAAATATCCCCTCTTGATTTGTCCATGAATATTTTACTTGCAGATGCACAAGCAACTCTACGCTTGGGCATCACACTTGGTGAAAATCTGACGGCTGGCAGTGTGATTTTATTACAAGGTGATTTAGGTACTGGCAAAACTACCCTGGTACAGGGAATTGGTCAAGGTTTAGGCATCACTGAATCAATTGTGAGTCCTACTTTCACTCTCATTAATGAGTACACCCAAGGACGTTTACCCCTTTACCATTTAGATTTATATCGCCTCGAACCGTCTGAAGTTGTAGCCTTGAACCTAGAGACTTATTGGGAAGGTGTTGAGGTAATGCCGGGAATTGTGGCCATTGAATGGGCAGAACGAATGCCCTACAAGCCAGATAGTTATCTCAGCATGGTGTTAAGTCATGGCGATGACGGCACTCGTCAAGGCAAAATTACACCCTTTAATTGCACTATTCACAAATTCATTCCTAGCATCTAAGGTTTTGTTGACTATGGGTGTGATAGTCATAAAGATAGCTGCGCTGACTGCGTAGCGTCTCGAAGAGAAAAGACGAGAAGAGAAGAGAAGAGACGAGAAGAGAAAAGACGAGAAGAGAAAAGACGAGAGGGATAATTCCACACTCGTTCTATCTACCACTACCACGCTCATCTAGGAAATTCACTAACATTGTTGTCTTCATTATCCAAAAATCAATGAAATAGTCTTCAACCTATTAATTGGTTATGATTGACATCTACGAGCTTTTTGCACTTCGACTAGCTGAGTTACCACTGCGGTTAGCTAGGTTTGGTGTATTCTCGCAGATGATATTGCAGTAGATGAATGCAAATTGGACTCCAAGGGTCCGATAACATTGCTCTTGCAGGTAATATCTAGCAAGCTGCCAGAATGTTTTAATACTTACCTTCAAGGGAAATTATATTCACATGAGAACTAACATAAATCTTTCCACTAGCGGATCATCTTTGTGAATAGGGATGTTAGATGAATTTGAATGACTCAGTAAATACTGGTATTTTTTTCATCTGCTTACACTACGGTTATTCCTATTGCTTCATTGCTTTGATTATCTCGATAAATAGTGATTAAGTTTGTTTGATAAGATGCTGATTTGTCTTGACTTGCTCCGCTTTGCTGGCTAATGTTAAGCTTTTTGGCAAAGTTACGGACGGAAATCCCCAACAATCAGAAATTTCAGAATTAAGTTTTAATACCGTACAAATTAAGTGCATACAAAATTTTTATATGTATCAAACATAGTTTTCACAGAAATTTGCCCGTTTACTTAACCCTACTAATTCTCTACAGTTATTTAGAGAAAAAATCCGGATAGTTAAATACAAAAAAAATTGTAGTTAAAAGTTAGATCTTCAACATTTGCAGATTCATTCGTTTAACTTATGTTCGCGGTTAGTATTTCCAGGGCAGATTCGCGATCTATGCACAAAATGTGATTGATGTAAACTGATGAGTTTAATTTATTTAAATTATTTTGATTAGAAGTTATACTTATGTTTAGATGTATCTATATAGATAGTGATGCGGGAAAGTTCAGCTTAGTATTGATCATATTTTTGTGGTATAGATACAATTTTATGCATGAGAAAATATCACATCATATTTCTATGAAGCGACTACCTTGAGCAAATATAGCCTCTAGAGCCTCTTCTTGATCCATTAGTAACTGACCATGCATCGACCCCATAAAAATCTTAATGCCCGGTGTCGGCTTGTCCAAAAGTAAATCTGGCAAATTCTCTGTCGTTGCCCCAATAAAAAAGCCATAATTAACTAAGCATTTATTGGAGGCGCGTTGCAACTTGTCGTCTAAAGCTTGCTGGGTAGTAGTCAGGGGGCGCGTGTTGGGCATTTCCAAAAAGGAAGTCACACCACCTTTGGCACAGGCACAACTGGCTGTAAACAAGTCTTCCTTGTGTTCTAGCCTGGTTCGCGCAAATGTACCTGCGGATAGATGACACCCGGCAACAAAGTTAACCCTTGTGCGTCAATTTCTCTAGTTGGTGTTGCGGGGGAAATTTCTGCTACTACTTCAACTATTTGGCAATCGCGCGTCAGCACATCCCCCACCATTAATTCACCATCAGGGAGAATAATACTGGCGCGGCGAATCAGTAAACTTTCTGGAAATGACATGAGGTTAACAGGATTTAGAGAGATACTTATACTTTTAGGTTAAACCTGCTTGCCCTCATCGTCATGAATTTTTGCATATCGTTAAGAAAAAGTTGATTTTTAACTGATAAATCCCTCGCGATCGCGGAGCGTGGCGTGAGCCATAGATGCTAACTTCATCCAGCAAATCAGAATTTCCTCGTTAAGATTAAAGAATGTAGTCTCCCCGAACGAGTTAATTACTGCACTTCTGCCTTATTTCAGTAATTTCATGCGAAATCAAGTGTCTGATAACAAATCTAGTCAACAACCCGATAATTCCTGGCTCGCCGAACTAGCCAGAACAGTTGTATTAAGTATTGTGCTAGCCCTAGGCATTCGTACTTTTGTTGCTGAAGCTCGCTGGATTCCTTCTGGCTCTATGGAACCCACACTCAACGGTACTCCAAACCAGTGGGAGGCAGACAAAATCATTGTGGATAAATTGAAGTATAGGTTTTCTGAACCGCAGAGGGGAGATATTGTAGTTTTTTCGCCGACAAAAGCACTACAAGACGAACAATACAACGACGCATTTATTAAACGTATAGTCGCCTTACCTGGAGAAAAAGTAGAACTCAAGGATGGGCGAGTGTATATTAACAATAAACGCCTTGAGGAAGTCAACTATCTCAAATCACAACAGCGCACAGAAATTGATGTTTGCACATCAGGCGCGCAGCAAGCTTACTTGGCCAAACCCGAAACTATACCTCCCAACTCATACTTAGTTTTAGGTGATAACCGCAACAGTAGCTACGATAGCCGATGCTGGGGTGTTGTTCCCCGACAAAATATTATTGGTCGTGCCGTACTTCGCTTTTGGCCTCTAAACAATGTTGGTGGACTTGATCAGCCACCATTGTATCCCTAGATTAATGCCATACCTAGCCAAAATTCTACTCTACCCGATTAAATCACTGGATAGCGTTGAAGTTGAACAAGCACAGGTTCTGTCCAGTGGCGCGCTAGAATATGACCGTGAGTTTGCCATTTTTGACCCACAGGGTAGGTTTGTTAATGGCAAGCGCCATAGTAAAATCCATTTAATTAGATCACAGTTTGACATTTTTAATCGAACTATTTCGCTGCAAACCCCCAAACTAGACTCACCACGAGTCTTTCATCTGGATGAAGAACAGCCAGAAATTGCGGCAAGCCTCAGTGATTTTTTGGGGTTTGCCGTAACATTAAGGCAAAATCCTTTCATGGGCTTTCCCGACGATACCAACTCACCAGGGCCAACAGTAATTAGTACAGCGACTTTAACAGAGGTAGCTTCCTGGTTTCCTGGTTTGAATGTTGATGATATGCGTCGCCGCATCCGTGCGAACATTGAAGTTGGTGGTGTACCAGCATTTTGGGAAGATCAGTTATTTAGTCAACAAGGCGATATAGTCTCCTTGCGAGTGGGAGATGTCAGCTTATTTGGGGTCAACCCTTGTCAGCGTTGTATAGTTCCAACACAAAATCCTGACTCTGGAGAAGCTTACCCAAACTTTCAAAAAATATTTGTGCAGCAGCGACAAGCAACTTTACCAGATTGGGTAGACTCATCGTACTTTAATCATTTCTATCGCTTGAGTGTAAATACACGATTAACACCATCAGAGACTGGAAAAATTTGGCAAATTGGTGACAAAATTGACATCATCACTCCGCCCAAGCCGATTAAATTACCTGAAAACTAACTCATATATTTATCAATAAGTATTAATTTCTACTTAAAATAAAATAGTAACAGCAGAATCTCTGACTATAGGAGGTTGACCGAAAAACGAGACGCAAGCCCCTGACTTTAGGCATGGGGAGAAGGCGGTAAGAACTTTTAAGTTCCGTCAAACGATTGCGTGGCTTTAGCCACAGTGTTAAAATAGATTAGCGAGAAAACAAGTAGGAATAACCTTCAGCGCATTGAAGTATCCTAGTACGGAGCAATCCCGGCAACGGACATATCCGACTCGATTCGGAATAGTTAAAGGGCGAATAATGGCAGGATATGGAGCGTTCATCTTTAAAATATGAAGGACTCAGAAAGTATCCGCGAATGAGAGCAAAAGCTCTTTGAGTGAGTAGAGGGATACTTGAATGTCCCGTTGTCGCCTTTTTCAGGTAGGCAAGAATCCCCTGGCTTTAGACGTGGGGAGGTTCAAAGACTATTCCCAAAGTGAGAGTCTAACCATATAAGAACTCAGGATAAGAAAATCAAGACTTTTTCTATATTAGAGACTACTATTTTTAGTCCAGTAAAAGCATAATAGAAATGTGACTGATTTGTTCGCCCCTTTACAATCCTTGAAAGAAGGACACTGGTTCAAACTGATCTGCGGAGCCAGCTTCCAACATCTGCCGGCCGTCAGAAGTCTAACACTAGCCTATGCATTGGCTGGCGCTGACTGTATAGATGTGGCAGCTGATCCAGCTGTAATCGCAGCAGCTCAGGAAGCCTTAGAAGTAGCCAGGCATTTGGTTAAGGATGCCAAGGCGCGAGGTTATGGCTATCAAGGCAAATTACCTTTTTTGATGGTCAGCCTGAACGATGGCGAAGACCCCCATTTTCGCAAAGCAGAGTTTAACTCTACTGAATGTCCCACAGATTGCCCTAGACCCTGTGAAAGTATTTGTCCAGCCCAAGCGATCGCATTTAACCGGATAGATGACACTTCGGGAGTGGAAACCGAAAAGTGTTATGGCTGTGGACGTTGCATACCAGTTTGCCCATATGGTAAAATTTATACAAAATCATATATGTCCACTGCGACAGCGATCGCACCATTGGTAATGTCAAAGGTTGTAGATGCCATAGAAATTCACACAAAAGTCGGACATTTGGCAAAATTTCAGCAATTATGGCAAACAATTTCACCGTGGGCTGACCAACTCAAGGTATTGGCCATTAGCTGTCCCGATGGTGATGGCATGATTGACTACCTACAAGCAATTACTCAACTAATTACCCCATTGCGTAGCGCCTTAATTTGGCAGACAGACGGCCGTCCTATGAGTGGTGATATTGGAGATGGCACTACTTTAGCAACGGTGAAACTAGGGCAGAAAGTTTTGACAGCAAAGTTACCCGGATATGTGCAGTTAGCAGGTGGCACTAATAGCTACACCATTGTTAAATTAAAGGCAATGGGACTGTTGAAAAGTGTAGAGTACTATCCTCAGCCCCATGTCTCCGGAATCGCTTACGGTAGCTACGCCCGTGTGCTGCTGTCACCAATTCTCGATCAGTTAGAGAATCAGGAGGTGAGTCCAACCAGCGTGAAGGCGAAAGTTCGCCTCGAAGCAGAACCCGAATTACTCTGGCCAGCAGTCAAGCTTGCCCATTCCCTGGTTTCCCAGATCAAGTCACAGCAGGAGCGCTAATCGCGCGTTCGTTATCTCTAAAAACGTCACCATAGAAAGCATGACGATTAAAGAAGACCTTCAAAAGTTATTAGACATTTTACCCCAAGACCTGCGGCAAGTCCTAGAGAGTCATCCCCAACGAGATAGTTTAGTTGAAGTAGTCTTGGATCTGGGTCGTTGCCCAGAGGCCCGCTTTCCTAATCAAGCTGAGTATCTGAGCGAAACACCCGTCACTCAAGCCCAAATTGATGATTGCATTCAGCGAGTCGGAACCTTTAGCGGAGATAATCGAGCCGGAATTGAGCTAACTTTGCATCGTATCAGTGCTATTCGTAACCGTAGCGGTAGGATTATTGGCTTGACTTGTCGCGTAGGTCGGGCAGTCTTCGGCACTATTGGCATGATCCGCGATTTAGTGGAAACTGGTAAATCAATTCTCATGCTGGGACGACCAGGAGTGGGTAAAACTACCGCTTTAAGAGAAATTGCCCGTGTTTTGGCAGATGATTTCCATAAACGTGTGGTAATTATTGACACCTCCAACGAAATCGCCGGGGATGGTGATGTGCCTCACCCGGCTATTGGTCGTGCGAGGCGGATGCAAGTAGCACAACCGGAACTTCAGCATCAGGTGATGATTGAGGCTGTGGAAAACCATATGCCAGAAGTTATCGTGATTGATGAAATTGGGACAGAATTAGAAGCTTTAGCGGCGCGTACGATTGCGGAACGGGGCGTGCAATTGGTAGGTACTGCCCACGGGAACCAAATTGAAAACCTGATTAAAAACCCCACCCTTTCTGATTTAGTTGGGGGTATTCAGGCTGTAACGTTAGGGGATGACGAAGCTAGAAGGCGGGGTAGTCAAAAGACGGTTTTGGAACGCAAAGCTCCTCCGACTTTCGAGATTGCTGTGGAAATGTTAGAACGGCAACGCTGGGTAATACACGAAAGTGTGGCGGATACGGTAGATACTTTGCTCAGAGGTCGTCAGCCTAGCCCACAAACGAGAACTGTTGATGATCAAGGTAAGGTGGCTGTTACACGGCAGTTATCGGTGGTTAACGGTCGCGGTGGGCAAGTTTCCCCAAGAGAGGAATCTTTTCCACCAGCCCGACCGACTAATGGCTGGCGTTCATCAGGACAAATGGTAGCATTGCCACCTTTGTCTTTAGAACGGGAGCGAATGACTGGACGTACTGAGTTTGACCGCTTGCTGGATGAATCCTTTAACTACTCTGAGAGTTTTGATGTCAAAACGAGTAGACACGCAGGGCCAAATGGCGAAGATTTGCCGCTACACATTTATCCCTATGGTGTGAGTCGCCACCAGTTAGAACAGGTGATTGGTGTATTAACTTTGCCTGTGGTCTTGACAAAAGACATTGATACTGCTGATGCAATTTTAGCACTGCGATCGCACGTCAAAAACCAAGCTAAATTACGGCAAATGGCTAAAGCACGTCATGTGCCAATTCACATGATTAAGTCCAGTACAATTCCCCAGATTACCCGTGGTTTGCGGCGGTTGCTGAACATTGAAGATCCGGATATGACTGATGACCCAGAGCTGCAATTGTTTTTACACAGTGGCACTGATGACGAGATGGATGCTCTAGAAGAAGCCAGACTTGCTGTAGAGCAGATTGTAATTCCTAAAGGACAACCAGTGGAATTACTACCCCGTTCTTCGCCAGTACGCAAAATGCAGCATGAGTTGGTAGAACACTATCGACTCAAGTCTGATAGTTTTGGCGAGGAACCAAATCGGCGTTTGCGGATTTATCCTGCTTAATTAGTCATTAGTCATTAGTCATTGGTCATTGGTCATTGGGAAAAAACTTCCCCCCTGCTTCTGACCCTACCGCCAATGACCTTTCAAACTGGACTGACTTTGGCTCGATACAGTAGTTTGTCGCCTTGTAGATAGCCTGTGTAACGTACTCTCACTGTTTCACCTGGTTGTGCGGTTCCTTCTATTAATTGGTGCATTTGGGGATTATATAATACTTCTGCTCCTACTGGTGCGATCGCTTGTATTCCCCATTCCTGTAATAGTCTTTCTAAGGGTTTCTGCACCAAAGGCACAATTTTAATAGCAGCTAACTGGGGATTTTCTTGCGCTTTCTGGGCTGCTGTCGGCCATTGTAATAATAAAGATTCCAGCAATTGTAAACTCGACTGCTGGAATTCTTGTTTTAATATTTCTCGCTGTTGTGCTAATTGCAGTTGCGATCGCTGGTACTCTGTTTTTAACTCTGCAATCTCTTTTTCGCTAGGGAGTGGGGAGTGGGGAGTTACTTCGACTGCGCTCAGTAACCGGGGGAGTGGGGAGTGGGAAGTAGGGAGTGCTGAAAAAGTATCGAGTAATTCATTCAACGAAATCTTGAAAACTTGCGATAACTTCAGCAGCACATCCACCCGCATCTGTTCTAGCTTTCCTTGTCGCAGTCGCAAAATTTGACGTTCTGAGACACCAGCATCACGACTCAACGCTTTAAAACTAGAAATATTTACACGTTGCATCAAATTTTGCAACTTCTGGGTGTCATTAGTCATTAGTCAATCAATTTTAGATTTTAGATTTTAGATTTTGGATTAGACTGCAATCTAAAATCGCTTTCTCCAAAATCCAAAATTCTTTACGGACCACTCCCTCTTTTATTCTTCCAATAAACTTCTCAACATCCAAGCGGTTTTTTCGTGGACTTGCATCCGTTGAGTTAATAAATCGGCGGTGGGTTCGTCGTTGACTGCTTCCAATAGAGGAAAAATAGAACGTGCAGTTCTGACTACTGATTCTTGTCCTTCCACCAGCAAGCCAATCATTTCTTTAGCTTTGGGAACTCCTGGAGTTTCTGGAATTGAACTCAGTTTGACATATTCGCTGTAGGTTCCTGGCGCAGGGTGTCCCAATGCTCTGATTCTTTCGGCTATCAAATCAACGGCTAAGGCGAGTTCTGTATACTGAGTCTCAAACATTAAATGTAAGGTTTGGAACATTGGCCCTGTAACGTTCCAATGAAAGTTATGAGTTTTTAGATACAGTGTATAGGTGTCAGCCAATAGGCGAGATAGCCCCTCGGCAATTTTAGCCCTACTTGCATCGTCAATACCGATATTTACATTTTTGGCTGTTGCTTGAGGTGACATATTTTTCTCCTAATTGGTTATGTGTTTGAGAAATTTAACATCTAACATCTATTATCACGCTAAATGCATCTTGAGGACGCTAAGTGGCGCTTTACGAACTCTGGCGATAATTGTTTCTTTGCCTAAGCGCTGACAAGCTTCATAACGGTGACAACCAGAAAAGCCATAATATTGTCCCTCTACTTCTAAGACATCAATGGGTTCTTGCTGTCCAATAGCTGCAATTGATTCCATTAAGGCTTGTACTTTATTTGGGTCGTTTACACGGGGTAAAGGCCGCTTAATTTGATTTAAGGGAATTTCTTGAACTCTCATAATCAAAAGTTTACTTAACTCGTTTGTTTTGTATCCTTTCTTAAATCATACTCGTTATGAGTTTGTTCTGCAACTAAATTTAAGTAAAAATTGATGAATAGGGAATTGAGATGCGATCGCCTTCACAAAGATTAACTTGACAATTACGCACAAGCATAAATTGAAGCTTAACTGAGAGAGATGTTCTGCGCTTATGTATGATTGAGATAAAACAAACTCAAATATCTGCTCATGACATTACAAGAATTGCAAAAACAAGTCTTGAAATTACCAATGAGTCAACGCTGGCTATTGGTACAAACTTTATTAGAATCAATCCAACAAGAAACTCAACCAGTCTCAAAGAAGGGTAACTTGTCCTGACTGCGTGGTATTGCTAAAGGTACAGACATATCAAGTAATGAAAATATTGTTGCAGATTATGTCAGTTATCTAACTGAGAAATACCAGTGATGCGAGTTTTTATTGAATAGTAATATATTAGCTGGTGGACGCAAAATGACAACAATGAAAGTTGAACTACAATTGTCTTCAGATGATTTACTCAAAGCTGTTGAGCAACTGAGTCAAGCAGATTTAAAGCAGTTTATTTCTCAAGTTATCGCTTTACAAGCACAACGTACTGCTCCCAGTTTGATGCAACAGGAGTCAGAATTGTTATTAAAAATTAATCAGGTAATTTCTGTAGAGATTCAGAACTATTACAACGATTTAATAGCTAAAAGAGATACAGAAACGCTCACTGATGAGGAACATAGAGAGTTATTGAGCTTAACTGAACAGATTGAAAAACAACAAGCACAACGTATTGAATATTTGGTAGAGTTGGCGAATTTACGAGGAATTTCGCTGAATGCATTGATGGAAAGTTTAGGTATTCAGATGCAAGTTTATGTCTGAAAAAAGAGTTACATCCTAGAAGCCAACGTGGAATAACAAGTTTGGATACTTTGGCTTTGTCTTGTCACGGTTGCAATAATATCTATGTCTTTTTATACCCACCACCTGATTCCTTACAAATATACTACTTCACAATAATTCCGTAGCTAAAAGCCTACCTTGAACTGGTTCATACTCATCTTCTAGTAACCATAACTTAGCAGTTTCATAATTATTACTAGAAAATATAACCTTATCACCTTGTTTTGGATCACAAATTTGACAATCTCCCTCACTGTCGCAAAGTAATAAAAGAATATATGGAGGTGATAACATGGGATCAATCCATACTTCTGTAAATTCCCAGTTATTCTTTACTAGGTCTTGTGCGTGGGATGACGTGGTATTGGTTGTCTGCATTGATTTTGTAAAAAAATATTCCTTATTATTATCCATCACACTAAGTAGGTCGGCGGAAATAAAGTTAACTAGCTAGGGTCGTCATTGGTCATTTGTCATTGGTCATTAGTAAGGGTTTGGTCCCTGTTTACGAGTCTTAACATAGTTTGGTTTATTCATGCTTACCTACTTATCATATAATTAATTATTGTTAAGATTTACAAACTACTTGAAACCTCTTCATTATGAACCAATCCAATAATGGTGGAATACTGGAACAGTTTGTCAATACAGTGATGGGCGTAAAAACTGGTAATCAACAACAGTCTCCAAATACATCACTAGCTACTAAACCAGAACTAGATATCAATGCAGTTTTAGTTTATAAACTAGGGACTATCCTGCAAATAGGAGTGATGATTCTTGTGTTGCTGGGAATGGAAAAATTAATCATGTTCATTGATAACAATTCTGATTTTACTAGTTGGTTCAGCACTATGTTGACTGCCTTATTTTTTGCGGTGTTAAGTATCCGTTCCCGAATTTTTTCCCTTTTAGATAATACCCGTTCTCGGACAACTTATGACCAGGTAATCAGACCAAGATGGTCTCCTCCGCCTTTAGCATTTCCCATAGTTTGGATGATAATTGCAGTGTTGCGGGTAATTTCTTCTGTATTAGTTTGGCAAGAAATGAATCACCAATTTTTGGTATTACCTTTAATTCTGTTTGTGGTACATCTGGCTTTAGGGGATACTTGGAATACGATTTTTACCGTAGAACGGAGATTAGGCGCTGCTGTTCCTGTAGTTATTTTAGGCCCTTGGTTATCTGCTCTAGTAGTGACAGCAATTTATTGGCAAACAGTTCCTTTAGCGGGAATGATTTTATCTTTTTCTTGCGTCTGGTTAACTGTAGCTACTGCATTGGTATTTAGAATTTGGCAATTAAATGGATCTGAGCCATTGTATCCTTTAAAACTCGCACCTGTACAGAAATAAATACTCACAATTTACCTGCACAGGAAAGCTAGGAAATATATCTCTAGTCTGTTGAGTTACGGATTAAACATACACGAAAAACGGTAGGGAAGAATTAATTCTCTACCATTTATAGCAACGGACATATTGGTTAGGACATCATAATTATTACTAGAAAATATAACCTTATCACCCTGTTTTGGATCAGAAATTTGACAGTCTCCCTCACTGTCGCAAAGTAATAAAAGAATATATGGAGGTGATAACATCGGATCAATCCATACTTCTGTAAATTCCCAGTTATTCTTTACTAGGTCTGGTGCGTGGGATTACGTGGTATTGGTTGTCTGCATTGATTTTTATCTCGCCTAAAAATCTGTAATTATTTACGCCGTCCTAGTTATGAAGAGTGATTTCCTTACTTAACCATTGATAGAAAGTTTGTATATAGGAGAAATTGCCTTTTATTGTTTCTTTAATAGGAATTTGTTTGGAATGCTCACTTAAGTATTTTTTAGCATTTGCATTCCATTTCTCCCATTCCAATAATTCTTTTGTATCTAGAAAGAGTGAATGATTAATATTAAATTTTGGTTGTCCAAATTTTAATTTTATTGAATTTTCAGTCTTAATGAGAGGCAAACTTCTATGCTGTATATAATTCCGCAATTCCTGGATAAAACTATTTTCAGGATTATTTGTAAACATTTCTCCTTTCTTGCTTTTGATTGCAGAAATTATAGAAGGATTAGACAAAGAATTATTCTTTTCCAATGAATTCTCTGCCGCATAGGTTTGCTCTCTCAAAGAGAACCAAGAAGCTAAATAATTATGTAATAACCGAGCAGTCTGCTTCTTTAATTCCTCAAATCTCTGAGATTGAATCTCACGATATCTTAAATCAAATGCGTTAACATCTTGACTATAAAGTTCTTCAGTGTAGCTGTTAATAGCTTTCTCAAATTCAAGAAAGTTCTGCTCGAAGATATAAAAACTGTAGTTAATCACTTCATCAAAAGTGGTCATATTATACTTATTCTATCTAGAAATGCAAATACTTAGTATATAATATCATAATATTACAATTTTTATAACAGTTCGCTTTAACTCATTTCATTCAAACGAACTCCCAAAATATAGTTATCATCAACAGAAAAACGGTAGCAGAACTAAAACTTACGACTATCATCACTCTTCTATCAATTGTTTCAGTTCATCAATATTTGCAGAAAACTGAAGTTCAGCATTTTCTTCTTCTTGCTTCGCCGCTTGCAAATTTTGATAAATTTCCTCCCGGCGTTCCTCCCTTAAATATTGCTGCAATAACAATTGAATATGTAACTTCTCTTCAGTTGAAAAACATTTTATCGCTTCTACCACATCACTAAACATCATAACTGTCAATACCTGTGATTACTATATTTAACATTTTATCCTTAACCAAAACCCCTCTTCCTCCTCTGGTGCGCCTCTGCGCCTCTGCGTGACACAAAAAAAACGGTAGAGAACCGAAATTCCCCACCGCATCTTAAACTTTTACAAGTTATTAACTACGACTCAACGCCTTGGGGTAATAACTCCCGTGTTTGTTGAGAACTAACTTGGACAATGCCATTTTCATCAACATCAACTAAGGCTGTATCGCCATCCTTGATGCGACCAGACAGAATCTCTTCTGCTAGACTGTCCTCTAACAAGCGCATAATCGCGCGACGTAACGGCCTTGCACCGTAGCTGGGACTGTAACCTTCCTCAATCAGGCGATCTTTGAAGCGATCGGTAACTTCTAAGACGATACCCTTCTCAGTTAGACGACCAAATACTTCCTTGAGCATGATTTCGGCAATTTCTGTCACCTCTGGCTTACTCAACTGACGGAAGACGATAATCTCATCTAGACGGTTGAGGAACTCTGGACGGAAGTATTGCTTCAGTTCTTCGTTCACCAAAGAGCGAATGCGGTTGTATTGAGTTTCGGTAGCATCATCGGCGAATTCAAAGCCGATACCGCCGCCGCCTTTCTCAATGACCTTAGAACCAATGTTAGATGTCAAAATCAACAAGGTGTTCTTGAAGTCTACTGTGCGACCTTTGGCATCGGTTAACCGACCATCTTCCAAAATTTGCAGCAGCATATTGAAGACATCGGGGTGGGCTTTTTCGATTTCGTCGAATAGCACCACTGTATAAGGTCGCCGTCTGACAGCTTCAGTTAATTGACCGCCTTCGTTATATCCAACATAACCAGGAGGCGAACCAATCAGTTTACTAACTGTATGGCGTTCCATATATTCCGACATATCCAGGCGGATCATTGCTTCTTCGGAACCAAAGAAGTAAGATGCCAAGGACTTCGCTAACTCGGTTTTACCTACGCCAGTTGGACCGGAGAAGACAAAACTCGCAATGGGTCGATTGGGATTCTTCAAACCGACACGAGCGCGACGAATTGCTCGTGAAACTGCTTTCACCGCATCTTCTTGACCGATTAAGCGCTGATGCAAGGTGTCTTCCATGTGCAGCAACTTCTCGGATTCCGATTCGGTGAGCTTGTTCACCGGTACGCCTGTCCAGGAAGCGACGATGTGAGCAATGTCCTCTTCACCAACTACAGGTTCTTCACCTTCAGTCCCGGTGGCGCTGGTTTTGCTTTGAGCGATCGCCCGGATTTCACCTTTGATTTCCATTTCGCGATCGCGCAGTTCGCCAGCTTTGTCAAAGTCTTGTCCGCGTACAGCGTCGTCTTTTTCTTTTAAGATCTGACGTAGTTCTTTGTCTAACTCTTTGGCTGCGGGTGGCAATTGGGAGTTCATCAAACGTACCCTAGAACCAGCTTCATCGATTAAATCGATGGCTTTGTCTGGAAGGTAGCGATCGCTGATGTAACGGTCAGATAATTTCGCCGCCGCTACAAGAGCTTCATCGGAGATTTTTAGCTTGTGGTGTTGCTCATAGCGTTCGCGCAACCCGTGCAAGATTTCAATAGTTTCATCAACTGACGGTTCACCTACCATTACTGGCTGGAAGCGTCGCTCAAGGGCTGCATCTCGCTCGATGTGCTTGCGGTACTCATCTAGAGTTGTGGCTCCAATACACTGCAATTCGCCTCTAGCCAAAGCTGGTTTGAGGATATTTGCTGCATCAATGGCTCCTTCCGCCGCACCTGCACCAATTAGGGTGTGTACCTCGTCAATCACTAGAATGACATTACCCGCAGAGCGGATTTCATCCATGATTTTCTTGAGGCGTTCTTCAAATTCACCCCGGTACTTGGTTCCTGCTACTAGCAAGCCAATATCTAGAGTGACTACGCGCTTATCTTCCAGGATATCGGGGATATCTTTGTTGGCAATTCGCGATGCTAAACCTTCAGCGATCGCTGTTTTACCAACCCCTGGTTCACCAATCAATACTGGATTATTTTTAGTCCGGCGACCCAGAATTTGGATCACCCGCTCAATTTCTTTGGCGCGTCCGACAACTGGGTCTAGCTTGTTGTCTACAGCCATTTGGGTCAGGTTCGAGCCAAATTCATCCAAGGTTGGAGTTTTGGTGCGTCCCGATGGCCCAGTGGCTGAAACCTCTGCTGTTTCTCCCAGCATTCGGATGACTTGGGTTCGTACTTTCGATAAATCTACCCCTAGATTTTCTAGCACCCTGGCTGCCACACCTTCCCCTTCCCGGATCAGGCCCAACAGCAGATGCTCGGTGCCAATGTAGTTATGCCCTAATTGGCGCGCTTCTTCCAAGGATAGTTCTAAAACTCGCTTTGCCCGTGGCGTAAACGGAATTTCCACGGCTACAAAGCCCGAACCTCGGCCTATGATTTTTTCTACCTCAATGCGGGCATCTTTAAGATTGACACCCATTGATTTCAACACTTTGGCCGCAACTCCTGTACCTTCCCCAATCAGACCCAAGAGGATCTGTTCGGTTCCGACGAAGTTGTGACCTAAGCGGCGGGCCTCTTCTTGGGCCAGCATGATTACCTTAATGGCTTTTTCTGTGAAGCGTTCAAACATGGCATTTTTCCCATCACCTGCGTCGTGCCGGTATGCTGATTTTAGCACAGGCTCTGCTTTTGGATGCCTGTATAAAGATTATAGGCGACCAGAAAATTTCGCCGCACATGATGGCGTAATTGTTAACTATTTATTACTTTTCCTGTGGCTGCTATACTGAGGCGCTTGAGTCTACCAGTGTTTCTGGGGTTGACTACAATCCAACAGACCACTGTGGTTAAGGATTTATTTAACCAGTTACAAACATTAACTCATAACATAGTTCTTATGCTCTAGTCAAGAATATGGCTAATTGATAATTTTTTTTAAAGTTAAACTTTTTATTAATTAAATATTTTAATCTAGGAATTTTTGCTCATTAATATCAACTTGATGGGGGTTGAGCGATTTTTAGCCCCTACCAAAGACAGTTACAAATCTTAATGAAGACTTACATCAATAGGACTTACGCAAAAAATCTCGCAAAACCTCTTAACTTCCCCTTGTTTTTGTCCTTAAATCGTTTATTATTAGGTGATTTTTCACAAGGCTACACTGTATATAGCAATATTGGTGGCTACTTTTTCAAGATTGACTAGAAGGATATCAAGTTTTAGATGCTTAACCTACAACTTTGACAACATCCTTCTAGTGATTTCTATTGGTTTACCGGACTATAGCCGGACAATATCTTAATTAGTTGAAGAAATCTTTATAGAATTTCCCTTCTTTGATAATACCAAGTGCCTTGATGGTATCATTGACGGCATCCATCATACCGTAATCTTGAATGCGACGCTCTTCATTTTTGAGGATTCTACGTAATGCCATGTAAAAATTTAACTCACCCAAGGCTGAGTCATCACCCTTATCACTTGAGTTAATGATCTGCTGTGCGTAGCTATTAATTTTTTCCTCAACAAATGTAAGTAGCTCTTCCTTTTTCATTGAATTACTCCTGGTTGTTTTTTAAAGCTGATGTTTTTGGGTATGAATATACACCCTTACCACTGTTGAATTACTTAAAATTTTCCTAACAAACCACACAGGGACTGAGGAAAGAGATAAACAACACAAGTAATCTTTTAGGGGGAAGGGAGTAAATACCAGCTATTGAATGTATCATATTTTGAGGTTTAAAACCACAATTAAATTAGACATATCCGCGAATGAACCTCAAACCCTTATAAATCAAGGGTCAAAATCTAATTTTCCAATAAGTCTATTGGGTTTAATTTTTATTGGCAATTCATCTCACCCTGAAAGCTTCCTTGGTAGCGAGAATCATCTTGCAAATCTGAAAGCCACAGCACCAAAGCATCCTCGCCATTATCTTGGTAATAACCCTTGCGCCGTCCCGCTATTTTGAAGCCAAATTTTTGATATAACGATATGGCTGCTAAATTAGAAGCGCGAACTTCGAGGGTAGATCGCTCTAAACCGCGATCGCAAGCAGCCTTAAGTAGAAAATATAGTAAAACCTGTCCCAAGCCTTGACGGTGATATTGGGGATGAATCGCCAAAATTGTAATGTGTGCTTCGTCTAAAATTGCCCAAAAACAACCCATCCCTAGGAGTTTTGCCGGAAAAAGCGGGCAAAACAAACCCAATAATTCACTGTTAGGACTGTCTAACTCTCTTTGGTAGCCCTCCAGAGTCCACAAACCGCCAAAACAGGCTTGATCTAATTCCAGAATTGCACTCAGATCCTCTGAGGTCAGTGATTTAAGTTTTAAGTCTAATGAGGTCACGGTTGGGGGGAGTGGGGAATGGGGAGAAGAGGAACGGTTGTTAAGTAACCGGAAGTTTTAAAGTAATTTCTCACTCCCCCTTGCTCCGGTGCGCCCCTGCTTCTTCTGGGCAATGGGGAGTGGGGAGTGGGGAATGGGAAAAGAGCGCATCGAGACAATGGCGAAATCAAGTTAGACATATAGCCACTGACAAGGCGCTTAGGACATGACAAAATTTCCAAACCAATTCATAGTAGGGGCAAGTTTACTAATATCCTCATTGATATTGAATGATATCTATGAACCCACCCCTACTTTTGACTTTTGACTTTTGACTTTTGCTATATCTCCTGTTCGGTGCGATATTTTCGGTAAACTGAGAATCGGGACACTTTCTTACGCCACGCCCAAAACATTTTAAACTTTGAGCAAGGATAATTTATAAAACTATGGTATCGACTCACCCCACAGAGGTTCAACATACTGGTAGTCAGTATTTACCTCAAAAGCGCAGCCAAAACGCAAATGTTTCGCCCAATCAGGAACTTTTGCCTTTGACCGCCAAAGTTAATAGTCAAGACATCCTGGAAATTGGTGGGTGTGATGTCACAACCCTAGTGGAGCAGTTTGGTTCACCTTTGTATATTTTAGATGAAGAAACGCTGCGTTTAGCTTGTCAGCAATACCGGGACACATTTAAGCAATATTACCAGGGAGAATCTCAGGTATTATACGCCTCAAAAGCCTGGAATTGTTTAGCTATTTGCGCGATCGCCGCATCTGAAGGTTTAGGAATAGATGTAGTTTCAGGTGGCGAACTCTACACAGCCCTGAATGCTGGTGTTACTCCTGACAAACTCTACCTCCACGGTAATAATAAATCTCGTGAAGAACTGGTTTTAGCCATCGAATCTGGTTCTACCATTGTGGCGGATAACTGGCAAGAACTGCGTATTTTAGTGGAGATGGCAGAAGCAGCACCGGGTACATCTGCCATCCGCATCATGTTGCGGTTAACACCAGGGATTGAATGCCATACTCACGAATACATTCGCACCGGACATTTAGATAGTAAATTTGGTTTTGACCCCAATGATTTAGATGAAGTATTTACCTTTGTCAGTAAACAACCTTCCTTAAACTGCGTAGGGTTACACGCTCACATTGGTTCCCAAATTTTTGAACGCCAACCCCATCGCGATTTAGCAGCTGTCATGGTGCAGTGGTTACAGAAAGCGGCAAATTACGGGTTAAATGTCACAGAATTGAATGTTGGTGGTGGTTTAGGAATTAGATACACCGAATCTGATGATCCCCCCAGTATTGAAGAATGGGTTAAGGCCATTTGTGAAGTCGTTCAATCAGCTTGTACAGCCGCAAATCTACCTTTGCCGAAATTACTCTGTGAACCAGGGCGATCGCTCATTGCCACAGCCTGCATCACGGCCTATACTATGGGATCATCGAAAGTTGTACCCGACATTCGTACCTACGTGACAGTTGATGGCGGTATGTCTGATAATCCCCGACCAATTACTTACCAGTCAGTTTATCGCGCAGTAGTTGCCAACAAGGTGTCTGCTCCGCTCACCCAAACAGTGACAATTGCTGGTAAGCATTGTGAATCAGGGGATATTCTGATTAAAAATGCCCAACTGCCAAAAACTGAACCAGGGGACATTCTCGTAATTATGGGAACTGGTGCGTACAATTACAGTATGGCATCTAACTATAATCGCTTACCCCGTCCAGCAGCTGTTGTAGTAGCCAATGGCGAAGCAAATTTAATTTTGCGCCGCGAAAGTTATCAGGACTTGATTCGACAAGACTGTTTACCAGACAGACTAAACGTGCAACAAGTAATCAGTTAGCAGTTAACAGTTAACAGTTAACAGTCAAAAGTCAACAGGCGTATGTGAGCAATTTAAACCCGCCACCAAAGCTCCCACTAATTGGTGTGGTCTTTCACTAGTTATAAAACTGATAACTGTTAACTGTTAACTGATAACTGTTAATGTCTCAAGCGTCAACCTTTGGGGCATGAAATTGACAGCGAAATGACAGAATATTGAGGCAGAACAAAGAGTAATCCAGATGTCATGAGAGATTCACCGAAGCAATGGCTGACAAACCTGGGATGGTCGCAGTCCTTGCTGCTTGGGACTCTGGATATCGTGTTCGTGTTAGCGCTCACCTATATGATCCTAGTTATTATTAGTGAGCGCCGAACACTTTGGATGGTGCGGGGTTTTATTATCTTGATGCTAGCCTCAGCACTCAGTGGCAGAATGGGTCTACCACTGCTAAATTTTGTTCTCGAAAAGTTGGTGATTGGCTGCGCTGTGGCGATGGCAGTTGCTCTCCAGTCAGAGTTTCGCCTATTTTTGGAACAAGTGGGACGTGGTGAATTCCAGCAGTTATTTAAACCATCCAGTTTAACAATCCCTAAGTCTGATAGTGTGATTGATGAAATTGTGGATGCAGTTAAAGAACTTTCCAAAAACAGAATCGGAGCTTTGCTGATTTTGGAAACAACTGGTCCGATTCACGAGCGGGATTTTTCTGTGCCGGGAGTTAAGCTGAATGCTGATGTTTCTAAGGAACTTATACAGACAATTTTTCAGCCAAAAACTTTACTGCACGATGGGGCAACCTTGATCCGTGGCTCGCGCATCGTGTCATCAGGTATAATTTTACCACTGTCGGGACGCACAGCCTCGCGCCAGCTGGGAACACGCCATCGGGCTGCAATGGGAATTACTGAGCGGGTCGAAAATTGTATCTGTGTCGTTGTATCAGAAGAAACGGGTTCTATTTCCTTAGCGGAACGAGGAACTCTCAATAGACCACTGACCATTAGGACACTCAAAGAGTCCTTAGAGGCTCGATTATCGACTACTGTAGATCGGGAAGCTGTTGCTCCTAGTCTGTTAGGTTTGGGTCGTCAGATGGGTCGTAAGGCAATAGGATTAGTTTCACGTTTACTCGGATTACCATCGACCGCTTCTCGCAATAAAAAATGACAGCACAACAAACTGAATTGCAAAATTTACCCTCTGACTTAAAACGAGAACTACTACCAAAGCACGTTGCTGTGATTATGGATGGTAATGGTCGATGGGCTAAACGTCAAGGGCTACCCAGAATTATGGGACATAAGCGAGGAGTGGATGCTCTCAAGGATTTGCTGCGCTGTTGCAAAGATTGGGGTATTCAGGCACTCACGGCTTATGCTTTTTCCACTGAGAACTGGAAAAGACCCCAGGAAGAGGTGGATTTTTTGATGACTTTGTTTCAAAGGGTTCTCCGCCAAGAACTGCGGGAGATGGTCGAGGAGAATGTGCAAATCCAGTTTGTGGGCAATTTGGATGCTCTACCGCGATCGCTACAAGCCGAAATTTCTCGTTCAATGGCAGAAACAAGCCATAATCGTGCCATTCGGTTTACGGTTGCTACTAATTATGGCGGACGGCAGGAAATTTTACAAGCTTGCCGGGCGATCGCTCAAAAAGTCCAGCAAGGTGTCATTCAACCGGATGAAATTGATGAACAGTTATTTGAGCGTCACCTGTACACAGCCGGAATTACTGACCCCGATTTATTAATCCGTACCAGTGGCGAAATGCGGCTTTCCAATTTCCTACTTTGGCAAATGGCTTATGGGGAAATTTATATTACTGATGCTCTTTGGCCAGATTTTGACCGTAACGAATTTCACCGCGCCTTGTGTGCCTACCAGCAACGAGAGCGCAGATTTGGTAAAGTCTAGCACCGCAAGGCGGAAGTCAAAAGTCAAAAGTCAAAAGTCAAAAATTTAAGAATATTAAGCAATTTTTAATTTACTTAATTAAATCACCATAATCTCAGTCAAGTATATGGTGAATCTCTTGCTATTTTACTTAGTTATCTGTAATATCTATGACTAATTGCTAAGATACTAAATCTTGATAGATTAACTGTAGATTAAAATTCGGGAGCATCAGGTCGGTATGTGGCTGGATAATTGTAATCGATGGCAACGCACATCTTTAAAAAGCTTTATTTCGTTGTTTTTGGTAGTAGTGAGCTTGACTAGTGCGTTAGCTTTGCTCGCCGTAGGCATCGCTGGCTGCTCTCCTGGTAATAGTGGTAGCGCTTCCGGAAGAAAAGAACTCACCCTAGTGAGCTACGCCGTCACCCGCGCCGCATATAAAAATATTATTCCTCTATTTGCCAAACACTGGCGAGAAAAAACCGGACAGACCGTCACCTTTGGTCAAAGCTACGGCAGTTCAGGCTCCCAAACCCGTGCGGTGATTAACGGTTTAGAAGCCGACATAGTAGCCCTAGCCCTATCAGCAGACACCTTGCAAATTCAGGATGCTGGACTGATTAAACCAGGCTGGGAGAAAAAGACACCCAACGGCGACGGTATTGTTCACCGTTCAGTGGGCGTAATTGTTACCCGTGAAGGCAACCCCAAAAATATTCAAAGCTGGGATGATTTAGCCCGCGATGATGTCAAGGTAATCACCGCTAACCCCAAAACCTCTGGTGGCGCTCGTTGGAACTACATGGCATTGTGGGGGAAAGTTACCGAAACAGGCGGCACTGAAGAACAAGCCAAAGACTTTGTGACTAAAGTCTACGGCAACGTGCCAGTTTTACCAAGAGATGCCCGTGAAGCCACTGATGCATTCTTCGTCCAAAAACAGGGAGATGCCCTGATTAACTATGAAAACGAAGTCATCTTAGCTAAACAGCAAGGACAGGATTTACCTTACGTAGTCCCCGATATTAATATTTCTATTGATAGCCCCATTGCCATAGTAGATAGCTATGTTGATAAGCAAGGTCATCGCGAAGTAGCAGAAGCCTTTGTGCAGTTTCTCTTTACCCCCGAAGCCCAGCGAGAATTCGCCAAAGTGGGCTTTCGCTCTGTGATTCCGGAAGTAGTCGCGGAATTTTCCGATACTTATCCCCAAATCTCTACCCTGTTCACCATCGAAGACTTTGGCGGCTGGAATCAAGTCAGCCCCAAATTCTTTGCCGATGGCGCAATTTTTGACGATATCCAAACCAATATAGCCAGACGCTAGGATTAAAACAGTGCTAAGTGCTGAGTGGGGAAAGTGGTAAGTTTCTTTACCCCTGCCCCCTGCCCCCCTGCCCCCTGCCCCCTGCCCCCTTTCCTCAACTATGACAGTTTCCCACCCACAGTCTACTTTCCCCCCCGCGCCCAAAAGTTGGTTCAAGGGCTTTTCTTTGCCGTGGGGAGTTACTATTACTTATCTTTCTATTGTCCTACTGCTGCCTGTATCCGCCTTGATGCTGCGGGCTGCAACCCTTTCACCTGCTGAGTTTTGGCGGCTGGCTACCGACCCTGTTGCTCTGTCAACCTACAACATCACCTTTGGTACTGCCTTCTTTGCGGCCGCTATTAATTGCGTGGCTGGCACTGCTACAGCCTGGGTGTTGGTGCGTTACGACTTCCCTTTAAAGCGGGTTTTAGATGCGGTGATTGACTTACCCTTTGCCCTACCCACAGCAGTTGCAGGTATCACCCTCACCACAGTTTACAGCGAGCAAGGCTGGATTGGCTCATTTCTCGCCCCCTTTGGCATTAGGGTTTCTTTCACTCGTTTGGGGATAGCTGTGGCGATGGTATTTATTTCTGTCCCTTTTGTGGTTCGTAGTGTGCAGCCTGTACTGCAAGAGCTAGATTATACCATCGAAGAAGCTGCCTGGTCTTTGGGGGCTTCCCAATGGGAAACTTGTTGGCGGGTGGTGCTACCGCCGCTTATACCTGCTATCCTGACTGGTACAACCCAAGCTTTTGCCCGTGCGGTGGGAGAATATGGCTCAGTGGTTTTGATTGCGGCTAATATTCCCTATAAAGATTTAATTGCCCCCATCCTAGTATTCCAGCGCCTCGAACAAAATGACATGGCTGGAGCTACGGCTATTGGCACGGTATTATTACTGATTTCCCTGGTACTGTTGCTCATGGTCAACTTATTGCAAGCTTGGAGGCAAAGTTATGACGGTTGAATCTAAATCTACCCAGTCTCTCGGCGGTGGAGCAAAGTCCGAAAAGGGTAGAGAATGGGGCAAAATTGCTTTGATTGCGGCGGTAGTCAGCTATTTAGGGCTGGTCTTGGTTCTTCCCACCCTTTATGTATTTATTGGAGCCTTTAGCCGGGGTATAGTCCCGTTTTTCGCTACTCTCATCGACCCCGATTTTACTCAGGCTTTGCGCCTCACGGCTCTGGCTGTAGGAGTAGCTGTGCCGCTAAACGTAATTTTTGGACTATGTGCAGCTTGGGTAATTGCCCGCCGTCGGTTTCGGGGGCGCACTCTGTTACTCAGTATTATTGACTTGCCTTTTTCAATTTCGCCCATTGTGGCGGGTTTAATGCTGGTTTCCCTCTATGGACGCAATGGGCTACTTGACCCTGTACTACAGTCCCTGGACATCAAAGTTATCTTTTCGTTCCCTGCTATTGCTCTGGCGACGATGATGGGGGGAATGCCTTTTGTGGCTCGTGAAGTTATCCCAATATTGGAAGAAGTGGGTACTCAAGAAGAAGAAGCTGCTAAAACTTTGGGGGCTGGAGAATGGCAGATTTTTTGGCGCGTCACATTACCTTCTATTCGCTGGGGACTTTTCTATGGCATTATTCTCACTACTGCTCGTGCTATGGGAGAGTATGGTGCTATTGCTGTGGTTTCGAGTAATTTAATTGGCCGTACTCAGACTCTGACTCTATATGTGGAAGGGGCTTATCGTAATTATGATTCCCAAAGTGCCTTTGCCGCTTCGGTGGTGTTAGCTGGGTTGGCTGGGGCGACTCTGGTGATTAAGGAGCTGTTTGAGCGTCGCATTCGGATGAAAGATGAGCAAGTCCTAAGTTGACAATTTCATAGACAAAACTATACTTATATTGACAAAAATCAATATATATTTTAGGAAAAAATCAACTACTTGATATATAATACGGTGATATCAAGTATTGAATTGAGACTATTGCCGACGCGAAAACCAAGCAATGATGGTGGTAGTCTTTTTCAGAAACTTAATTGGAACACAATCGCGTCTGGCTAAGGCGTGAAAGTCTACTGAGGGATAACTGCTCCCATGCTCCCGTTGAAGTAGAAAGTAAAGTCTAGTTTTGTCTAGGTTTTATATAGCAGGAAGATAGCTAGTAATTAACCACAGATGAACACAGATGATCCCCCCAGGTTCAACACTGCATTCTCATATCGCTTACCGAGTTACCGCAAACCCTCTCCTTGCTAAGGAGAGGGACAGGTTTTGCATAGCAAAACCAGGGTGAGGTTCCGGCTGCTTGAGTTCACTGAGTTGACACTCTCCGACCTAAAGGTGCGGAGATTCTACATTCATAGACTCGCCTTTAGACAGCAGGTTTGCACCAACCGCCCAAGAGGGCAAATCTCCTGTAGCGTAAGTTCCGGTATGCCCTACCGTACTGAGTCCTATCCTCAAAATATTGATTGCGGCGTTGATGTCTCTGTCTTCCACGTATCCACAGTGCGGACAAATATGAGTCCTGGTAGACAGAGATTTCTTTACTTTCTGACCACAGTGAGAACAATTTTGGCTTGTATTGTGGGGTGGTACAGCAACTGTTACTTTCCCATACTTATGACCAAAATATTCTAACCATTGGCGCAAAGTATACCAACCAGCATCACTAATTGATTTAGCTAGATGTCGATTTCTGACTAGCCCTTTCACATTTAAATCTTCATAGGCTACCAAATCATTAGATTGGATGACGGAGTATGCCAATCTCTTGCAATACTCTTTTCGTTGCCTACTTACCCTTAAATGTTTACGGGCATATCTATTTCTAGCTTTGTGGTAATTGTTTGATTGCCATTGCTTGGCTTTTTTCTTAGCTGCACTAAACTTCTTAGATTTCTTGCGGTTAGCACGGTTTAACTGTTTTTCTGACTTACGGTAGAACTGGGGTGAAGGTTCTACATTCCCTTTGTTATCAGCAATGAAGTATTTCAATCCCAAATCAATACCAACAACTTGGTTTGTGGGTTGTTTCTCTACTCTCACATCAACATCAACCGCAAATTGAGCATAGTATCCATCAGCACGGCGTACCAAACGGACACGCTTAATTTGCTTGATATCATAGTGATTAAGGTCATAGGTTCCCTTTAATTTTAGGGTTCCAATACCTTTTTTGTCAGAGAAGGTGATGACTTTGCGAGTATCAGAAAGCTTCCATCCAGTTGATTTATATTCAACTGAACGACAATTTTTCTTAAACTTCGGGAAACCCTTTTTACCCAAAACCTTTTTCTTGCAGTTATCGTAAAACCGAGCTATTGCACTCCAGGAACGTTCAGCCGCAGACTGTCTAGCCATTGAGTTAAGTTCATCAGCAAAGGAAAATTCAGCGGCGAGTACCGCACAATATTTATTTAATGCGTACTTGTCAACTTTTTTGTCTTTGTTGTCTATCCAGTGGCGTAAACACTTGTTCTGGATGAATTGGCTAGTACGAATTGCTTCGTCTATCGCCTGATACTGCTTGTCCTTTCCCTTGACTTTGAACTCGTAAACAATCATGGAATCGACCAATTCACCACACTATTATACTACCACAAAAAGCATAAAGCTGTCCTAGAAGGACGGGGTTTTAAACCCAGTTTTCCGATAAGATTTTTGCTCAATGTTCCCAGTCTCATCAGGTTGAGACAACAAAATCTACAATTAAATTTTTTGGCTGCTTTTGACGGCGGTAATGGTTTGCAATAAGTGATTAGCTGTGTAAGGTTTGGCTAAAAAGGCTTTAATGCCAACATCCTGAGCCGCTTTTACTTTATCAGTTGTGGCTAGTCCACTGACGGCTATTATTTTCACATTTGGGTTAATTTTTCGCAAGGTCTTAATAGTTTTCAACCCATCCATATAAGGCATGACCATATCGGTTAAAACAAGAGATATTTGAGCTTGATGTTCTACATACAAAGCTATGGCTTTAATACCATCACTGGCTGTAATTGCTTGGTAATTATGGTTTTCTAGAGTTGTTTTCGTAATATCCAAAATAGCGGCTTCATCATCTATAACTAAAATCAATTCTCCATTACCTTGGGGCAAACTTTGTTCTACTTCTTCTATGGTTGCTGTAATATCTTGTGCCGGCAAATAAACCTGAAATTGACTGCCTTTTCCTGGTTGGCTCTGTACCTTGACAAAACCACCGTGGCTGTTAATAATTCCCATAACTGTAGAAAGACCCAGCCCAGTGCCTTTACCAGTTTCTTTGGTTGTAAAAAATGGCTCAAATATTCGATCTAATATTTCTGGGGAAATACCCATTCCCGTATCCATAACAGTAATGACGACATAAGAACCAATTTGAGTATCAATGTTCATTCTGGCGTAATTCTCATCTACTAAAAGATTTTCCGCCAAGATTTTTAAATTCCCGCCTTTGGGCATGGCATCACGCGCATTAACACACAAATTCATTAGCACTTGATGTAGTTGTGTAGCATCACCAGATACAGTCCAAAGATGGGGGGGAATTTGGCTAGTAACTTCTATTGACTTGGGAAAAGTTTCTTTAATAATTTGCTGAATTTCTATAATTAAATGCTTTAATTGCAAAAGGGTACGCTCTCCCTCAAGACCACGGGTAAATGACAATACTTGGTTAACTAAACTGGCTCCACGTTTAGCATTGGAAATCAAAATGGGCAACAACCGCCGAGAGCGCTCATCATGCATTTGTGACTCTAACAGTTGTGCTGTCATCATAATTGGAGCTAGAACATTGTTAAGATCATGGGCGATACCGCTTGCTAATGTGCCAATGCTTTCTAATCTTTGCGCTCTGAGAAATTGAGATTCTAGTTGTTTTTTTTGGGTGATATCAGTATTGACAACTAGGATAGATTGTGGTCTATTACCGAAGTTCTGCACTAATGTCCAACGGCTTTCAACAATAATTTCTTTGCCTGATTTGGTTCTTTGATGTAACTCTCCCTCCCAGGAACCATGTTGCATCAGATGCTGAAATGCTTCTTGTAATAGCGGTTGATTGTTTTCATGCCAAAGCTCGTGTGTTTTTTTACCAATTACTTCTGCTTTTTTCCAACCGTATAAATCCTCGGCAGCTTTGTTCCAAAATAAAACAGGGTCGTCTATATCATGGACAAAAATGGCATCGGTGGCAATGTCGAGTAAAGCGGCTTGTTGGCGAATTTTCTGTTCTGTTTGTTTGCGTTCCATTGCGTAACGGATAGAACGCTCTAGCAAGGGTGCAGTTAACTGGCTTTTTTCCAAATAATCTGCTGCACCGGCTTTCATGGCTTCTAGGTCTATTTCTCTGTCTCCCTGACCAGTGAGTAAAATTATGGGAGACGAGCAACCATTGGCTACTGCTTCACGTAATAGTTCTAGTCCGCTATGAATTCCTAAACGATAGTCTACCAGATAAATATCATGATTTTGAGCAGCGATCGCATCCTTTGCTGCTTGATAATTATCTATCCATGACAACTCGCAGCCAGCTACTTGAAATTCGCCAAACCAATCACGAGTCAAGATATAATCATCTTCATCATCATCAACTAACAGAACTCTTATGGGGTCGTTGTTCATTGATTTCTGCCACGCTTTCTAGTGGTAGTTGGACTATTCCAAACCAGTATTTTCCTATACTTTTCATGATTTCAACTAAGGCGGCAAATGTTACGGGCTTAGTGATGAAGGAATTTGCACCTAAATTATAGGCACGGTATATGTCTTTTTTATCCTCTGAGGTTGACAGCACAATCACGGGAATATTCCGCAGTGTAGGATCTGTTTTAATATCTTGCAGCACTTCCAGCCCATTTTTTTTAGGCATATTTAAATCTAATAAAATTAACCCTGGACGTGGAGCTTTACTTTTGTCAGTATATAGACCACGATTATACAGATAATCCAGCAACTCTTCACCATTGCTGACAATATACAAATTGATTGGCAATTGACTTTCTAGCAATGCTTCACGAACTAATATCTGGTCATCATCATCATCATCCGCCATTAATATTGTGACGTTTGTTGGACTACGCTTCACCCTGAATAATCTCCTATAAAATAGTCACGCTCGTCAGACGCATAAATGATTAAATTAGAGAATGCCATTTTACAGTATTGAAGTAATCCCTCTCCAGGGAGAATATAACTAGAAATTGCCATTAATCGGCAACTTGACCATAAATTTTGCTCCTTGTCCTGGTGTACTTTGTACAGTGATGTTCCCATGATGTCGTTCGGCAATTTTCCGACAAATAGCTAAACCCATACCAGTACCCTGATATTCCTGACGACCATGCAAACGTTGAAAAATCTGGAAAATCCGGTCTACATACTGTTGAGCAAAACCAATCCCATTATCTTCAACAGTGATTTGGCAAATTTCGCTTTCGATAGCAACTCCATCTGATTGACTGTGCAAAATTTGACTGTAGAGTTTGACAACAGGCGGTATTTGGGGGCGGTGAAATTTCAGGGCGTTACCCCTTTCCGACTCAGGAGAGGGGTTGGGGGTGAACTTGGTGTATTTAATTAAAACCGTATTCCTAGTTATTGGCTGCTAGATAAATACTAGACAAAGCTAGACATTTACTTCTTACGTCAAAGGGAGCATGGGAGCGGTTATCCCTCGGTAAGCGTTCAAGGTTTAGCCAACCTCGATAAAACTATTGCTGCGTTTAAATCTCTGTCCATTGAATGCCCACAATTTTGGCAATTGTAAACTCTTTCTGAAAGTGGCATATCTTGAATATGTCCACAATTGGAACAGGTTTTGGTCGATGGAAACCAACGGTCAGCAATGATTATTTCACAACCAAACTTCTTAGCTTTGTATTCTAGCTGACGCTTGAATTCATAAAATCCGCAATCAGCAATTACTTGAGCTAATTTATGATTAGATAGCATCCCTGAAACATTCAAATTCTCTACGACTATCTTTGCGTGGTTTTTGCATAAGTAAGTAGTGATTTGGTGAAGGGTATTCTTTCTCAAGTTAGCTATCTTGGCATGGTGTCTAGCTAATGTAATTTTAGCTTTATACCTATTGTTGGAACCCTTGATCTTTCTGGCGAGTTTCCTAGAAAGTCTTTTAAGTTTTCTCAGGTTAGTTTTGTAGTGTTTGGGGTTAGGAAATACTACACCTGTAGAAAGAGTAGCTAATTCTTTTACCCCAATATCCACACCTACAACTTCATACTTTTTAAGGGTTGGTTCATGCTCTTGTTCATAAGCAAAGGCGATAAACCAACTGTCAGCAGTACGAGATATAGTGATTGATTTACAAGTGGTATGCGGTAAACCTTCGTAGGTCTTTATCCATCCAATTGTAGGCAATTTTATCGACTTGCCACCTACAGGTATAGGCTTTCCACCTGCATCAATAGTGAAAGAATCATTGCGTCCTTTCTTCTTAAAGTTAGGGTAATCACTCTTAGCACTGAAGAATCTAGAGAAAGCATCCCCTAAATCATCAAAAGCATATTGAGTTATTTTCTGACAAATACCTTTTTCTTTAATCCAATCAAATTCTGTTTTTACATGGTTATTAAAGAACTTTTTTAGTATATATTTATTGGGCTTAAATCCATCTTTGTAAAGTTGTCTCCAAGTAGCAAGACCCCAGTTATAAGTAAACCTCGCTATTCCTGCGTGTTTACTCATGATTATCTCTTGAGCCTTGGTTAATTTCAACTTTGTTTTGATGGACAAAAGCATTGTTCGACCTTCAACACTGTATTTCTTGTTTGTCCAACTCTGCCATGTCATGTACTGGTTTGTCAATGGCATTCTTGAGATTGGTTTTAATCTCTTTAGAGTAATTTCTTAGCCCGTACAATCTACAAGAAAAGTAATGAATGATAGCCATTAAATCCTCTACTAATTCCTGTTGAGGAGATAATGATTCTTGATTAGCTACAATTATTTCGCAATTAACAGAGTTGGATAACTCCTGTATAAATTCAAAAGCAAAACGACACATTCTATCCTTATGAGCTATGACAATAATTGCGATTTCGCCTTGAAGCATAGACATCATAATTGATAAGAACTTCTTTCTTTTAAAGTTCAAGCCTCCGCCAATTTCCGATACCCATTCGTCAACAGCTAAACCCCTATTTAAACAAAATGTTTCCATAGCGGTGATTTGATTCCTCAATTCCGGTTTCTGTCCATTAGAAGAAACGCGACAATAAACGATATTTTTACGATGTTGCTCTGTGGGTTTTAATCCCTGAATAATCAATAAGTCGTTCTCTGTATAAAACCGATGCCCCGATGGTGTTCTTTTTGCTGGTAATTTTCCAGAATTGTCCCATCTTTGTAGTGTTTTAACAGAAACTCCAATTTTCTCGGCAAATTCATGTGGTTTAAACATAAATACACTTAGATATTTGTCTATAAGTGTATAAGTATGTTTATTTAATTGTCAACTTAGGATAGCTCCCATCAATTCCACTGCATCTTTACCATCCCAATCTTGTAAGTAAACTTTGACTATTTCTTCTTGAGCGGTAGGTAGTTGCTTACCAATGAAATCTGGGTGAATGGGGACTTCGCGATGTCCCCTGTCTACTAAAACGGCTAAACGAATGACTTCTGGTCTACCATACTCAGTAACGGCATTCAAAGCCGCGCGAACTGTCCGACCTTTGAATATTACGTCATCTACGAGGACAACTGTTTTCCCTGTGAGGTCAAAAGGGATTTTGGTTTTGGCTGGAGTTCTTAAGCCAATTTTGTCAAGATCATCGCGATAAAATGTAATATCTAATGCTCCCACTGCGACGTTGACACCTTCGAGTGTCTCAATTTGACGTGCCAATAATTCTGCTAATAGCGCCCCTCTCGTATAAATACCGATGAGTACCAATTGGGATAAATCACGGGACTTTTCCACAATTTGAGAGGCTAGGCGGGTTAAGGTTCGACGCAGGTCTTCTGAGGAAAGAATTTCAACTACTTTGGCAGACATAGTTTAGATGGGGGAATGGTTAGAGAGTCCATGAATCGGGTCTGTACAAGGGAATGGAAAAGTAAAGTAAATATGTCCCAATGTCCCATGCTCTATATTGATCGGTTTAGTATGAATAATAAAGCGATCGCGATCGCTAACCACAATAAAAAAGCATATCTAGTTAGTAATAAAGCAGTTTGAATCGCAGTTGGCGTAATGGGATGAATGGCATCTCCTAGTAGTGGTTTTGGTTTAGGTACTCCGCCATACCAATTTGTTCCTCCCATTTGTACACCCAGAATAGCCGCATAAGCACACTCACTCCAGCCTGAGTTAGGACTGGGATCTTTAACTGCATCTCGGCAACACATTCGCCAAACATATCGGGGTTTACCTGATAACAATGCTAAGGTAATCACCGTTAAGCGACAAGGTAACCAAGTTAAATAGTCTTCAAACCTAGCACTAAACCACCCTAAATAAGTATAGGGCGCTTGTTTATAACCGACCATTGAATCCAGGGTACTACTAGCTTTGTATGCTAAAGCCAGAGGAATTAAACCCACACCCGGTAGACAAGCACCCACAATTGCATAAAAAAGTGGAGCCATAACGCCATCAGTAGCATTTTCTGTCACAGTTTCTAACACAGCTCGCAAAATTTCTGGTTCTGAGAGTTTTTGTGTATCTCGACCGACATAATTACTTAAAATATGACGCGCTGATGCTAAATCTCCGGCTGTTAATGGTTTTAACACAGCTTCCGCAGCTGTGCGGAGACTTTGCAAAGCAAAACAACTAGCTAAAAGAATGCTTTCTAAGACAATTCCCCACAATGGATGCAGTCCTTTAGCAATTTGAATAATTAACCAACCTACACAGCCGCTACCAAATATTAAGGTTATGCCTAAGATAATTCCCGCTATGCGTTGTGTGATAGAACTCTGACAAACTTGAATAGAAAATTTATTCAAGCGAGAAATTACCCAGCCCATAACTTGCACTGGATGAGGCCAACCCCAAGGATCACCAATAAAGTAATCTAATAGTGCAGCAAAAATCAAAACCACAGATGATGTCATTTGTCTTTTATGTGAAAGCGAAAATTTAAAATTCTTAAGTCCCTAGATTGATCTGTGGGTCAATCGGAATCCAAAATCCAAAATCCAAAATCCAAAATTGTATGACTAATGACTAAACAACAAAACTAGCTTCTTCTCCCAGAGAAGCTTGCCAACTACGAGCATCATAATAGAGGTCAGCCAGAGTAATACTGTATAAAGCTTCTTTGAGTTTTTGGTTGAGTCTTTGCCAAAGAGTGAATGTTACCCAATCTTCAGTTTGGGCTGGTGTTGGGGTGTGATGGGGTAAACGAGTAATAGTTTCGCCGACGGCTTCTAAAATTTGACCTATAGAAATTTGTGCCGGCTTTAATGCTAGTTGGTATCCGCCAATGCTACCCCGAATTGATGTTACTAATCCAGCCCGACGCATTTCTATTAGTAACTTTTCCAGGTAAGGGGCGGGGATATCTTGGCGAAGTGCGATCGATCTGACTGATGCGGGGCCATAACCTGGCTGTAAACTTAAATCTAGCAATGCCTTTACACTGTAATGTCCTCTGGTAGTTAGTTTCATGCTGGCAAGTTTTGTTTATTTATCAGTTGTCAGTCGTTTTGTTGTTACCTGTTACCAGTGAATAATTACTAATGGTAATGATTAAAGGATCAGTTTTGCTGATCATCTTGTCTTCTCATTATCAAGCTTACCAAGTATACAAGTTTTGTGCAGGGCTTGAGGAAAGTTCAACAAATATAGTCTAGCAGTGATCACAAATTAGATATAGTTATGAACATTATAGAGAATAGATTGCCTTGACAATATTGATAATTGTGTAACAATTTCACATGAGAGTGTAATATACTTGGCAAAGCTGAGATAAAAACTAAAGGATTCCGTTCCTACTAGCTCAAAGTCAGCTAAACTCAAATCGATTCAACTACTTCAACCATTCATTTTCGACCTAAGTTGATGCCTAAACTGAAAAAAATAGACCCACTACAGGGTGAAGAACTGCTGAAAAAAGTTAAAGAGCTAGAGAGCCTTAGCAAAGAAGATAAAGCCAAGCAGTGCGGCTATTATACCGTTACCAAAAATGGTATAGAGCGTGTGAATATGATGAAATTTTTGAATGCCCTCATTGATGCTGAAGGCATTCAGTTAGACAGTTCACCCAGTGCTAATGGACGTGGCGGGCGCAGTGCTAGCTATAGAATTAGCGTGCAATCAAACGGTAATTTACTCATAGGTTCAGCTTATACAAAACAGATGAATCTCAAACCAGGAGATGAATTTTTCATCACTCTAGGGAAAAAACATATTCGTCTGAAACAGGTAGACGAAGCTGAGAAGGAAGGTATGGAAGCCATAGAGGCTTCAGCGTAAAAAGTTGTCAGTTGTCAGTTGTCAGTTGTCAGTTCTTAATTTTTCCACTGGCCACTGACCATTGGCTAATTACCAATGACCAATTATTTACCCTGAGCGTAGCCGAAGGGCTAATGACCAATGACCAATGACTAATGACTAATGACTAATGACTCAATTCCTGTAGTGCTTTCTGCGTGACAGCCAAGCTGCATATTAATTTAACTTGCTCTCGTTCTATTAAGCCTAAAATGTACTCAGAATTATCTCGTGCTACCACAGGTAACTGGTGCAAACCTCGAAGAGTCATGCGATCTAAAGCTTCAGACAACAGTTCATCTTGCCAAGCATAGATAATTTCAGTGGTACAAATATCAATCAGAGTTTGATTAGCTAAATTACTGGGAATTTCACTGGAAGAAGGCGAGTGATTTTGAGAAAGACGCAAAACACGATTAATGTCTTCTAGAGATAGGATACCAACTAATTGCTCTGCTTCATCAATTACTAAAGCACTACGACAGCGCGAGCTGATCATTTCTAGAGCTGCTTCTAACACTCCCAAGGTTGCGGGCAACTTTTTGGGGCTAATCACCATAGCATCTTCTACCAAAATTTGCTGGACAATTTCCGCCTGTTCGTCTTTCAACTCAGAAAGACCAATTTGTTGCAGATTAGAATTAGAGTTAAAATTTGGCTGAAACTGTTCTGTTATCCAGACACTTAAACCGACTGCTGCCATTAAAGGTAAAACAATGCGGTAGTCACGGGTTAATTCAAATAACATCAAAATAGCTGTTAATGGCGCTCTGACACTGGCCGCTAAAACTGCTGCCATCCCTACCATTGCATAGGCTGGGGGAGCCGCCATCACCTCACCAATTGCCGGAAATAACAGGGTAATGATTTGAGCGTAAGCAGCTCCAAAAGAAGCACCGAGAAACATGGCTGGTGCAAATAAACCACCAACAAAACCACTAGCGGTACTGATTGCGGTCATCAATAATTTCAGCACTAACAATATAATTAATAGATGCAGAGAAAACTCTACATCCTGAAGCATGGCTTCCACAGTTTCGTAACCAATGCCTAAAATTTGGGGAAATTGTAAAGCGACTGCGCCGAGAATTACGCCGCCAATCAAGGGATGAACGGGTTGAGGAATGCTCCCTAATAAGCCAAAACCAGAAACTAACCCAGCAAAGCCAGCTTTTGCTAAACGAATTGTGCTTGTATAAGTCAGAGAAACTAAACTTGCACCTAAACCTAACCCCAGATAAAGCGGTAATTCTAAAAGACTGCGGACTTGGTAAACAGGTAAATCAAAAGCAGGTTGTGCGCCCAAGCCAATTTGAGCAATTAATGCTGCTACGACTGCGGCTAGCAATACCACACTCACGGCAGAAGTAGCAAAAGATGTTGCGCCCATGACTACTTCTAGAGCAAAAAATACTCCAGCAATGGGCGCGTTAAATCCCGCCGCTAACCCAGCCGCCGCACCAGCACCTAAAAGTAACCGTTGTCGCTCTTGAGATACTTTGAGAATTACGGACAACAGCATTCCAAAATTTGCCCCAATTTCTACACTTGGCCCTTCTGTCCCCAAGGAAGCACCACTTCCCAAGGAAACAGATGCAGCTAACATTTTTGTGACTGGTCGTAATTGTTGTTTGAGTTCTGTTCCCTGAGAGGCCGCAATCATCGATGAAAGTCCAGGGCCAAAGTCTTGAGCATACCAACGCATCAATCCCACAATTAACCCACCCAAAATGGGAATACAGGCGAAAGTCCACTCACTCCAAACACCAATTGCACCGATGAATTTTTCTCGCATCAGGTGATCAATTAGCTCAATTAAATAGTGAAATGTGACTACACCCATACCAGTACCACCGCCAATGAGCAGGGCTAAAAATAGTACAACGGTTTCCGGGGATAGTTGAAAACGGTTAATCAGTTGTGTTAAACGAGTAGAAGGTTTAGGAAATATAGGTTGTTCCGTTACCTTCCTCAGTTCGCTCTTAGGCAAGAGAGTCATTCAGGGGTAGGGTAAATGTAAGAAAAAGGTTAAATTTTTAGCTGCTACTTCTCATTGTCAGCGATTCTTTATCCAGCAGACAAGTTAAGTGTAATTTGTTAGTTTGGGAAAGCTTTAGTAAAAAAACATTTGGCTTGTTAAAATTTTGATCATGACAATGGTTAAATAAGAGAGAATTAATTATCAATGGTTAACGATCGCTATTTGGGTGCAGGTGAGGGCTGACTTATTCTCTGTAGAGAAAATATAAAATATGTGAACTGAATGGATACACCAGAGGCCAGCAGTAAACATCAGCCATCTTCACCCAAATCTAGCTATACTCATGTAGCGACCATTGAGCCATGCTTCGTAGAAATACAATTACAGCCGTGATTCATGGCTGATGTCAGATCACACTGTGAGGTCGTCTACTAAGTATTTCTCCAAAAAGCAATATAGCTATTCTGATAGAGCGAGTAAATGGACTAAGCGGACGAGGTAGATGAATATACACACCTTTGATAATGATTATCTTGCTTGCCCAATTTGTCAAAGAAATGCCAAGCAAAGACTAGCCGAGTCACATATTGGCTTGTTTAGCTGTCCGTATTGTCAGCAAAGACTAGTAGTCTGTCGCAGTGGCCATTATGTCCGCGACCCCTTTATGCTTAAACAAATAATGCTGTGTTCGGCTCTACGTCGTCAAAGTAGTCCTTTAGCTAGAATTATACGAGATTTTATTCTAATCAAGCGTCCGATATTAAGTTTGGCTGTGGGTCTGGCTATTTTCTTGAGTATTATGACTGTGACGCAGCAAAATACCAGATACGATCAGCAATTTCCGACTACGGAAAATATTCAAGAAAAGGAATAATGGGGATAAGGGCAAAAATTAATTTTCTTTGGTGATTAATATCCAGTCTTCAGCTCGATCAATCACTTTCATTGATCCGAGTTGGAGTTCTTGGCTCACATCTGTAGGGATTAAAAAGTAGGGTTGTCCAGTATAGTGCCAATAATATTGCAGTTCGGTGACAGAAGCGGGAATAATGGTGCGATCGCTATAAAAATCTAATGAGGGTCTATGGTAAGAATAAGATGTATAAATCTTGTTCACTGTCGGATCTAGCTGCTTGATCATCGCCGCTACTGGTTTGACTGGATAAGCGTCCGCTAATTCCCAAACCCAATAGTTTGATTTCATTAATAGCAGTAGTGAAATATAACTTCCCCACAACAAAATTTTCAAGAATTGCCCATTGCCTCGTTCTGCTAAAATAGCGGCTAAAGTCATAGTCAAAGCTACGGCGGCAAAAATTAGCTGTAAGTCGGTTTTATGTACTGTGCCGCTACTGAAGTAAATGCTACCAGCAGAAGCTACTACAGCTAGTATTGATAAACCAGCTACCCAAACCCGTGGATAGGATGATCCGATGGGTTGATTTTCTATTTCTGCTAACTGAGCGCCAAAAGCTAAGGCTAAACTAGGGTAAATGGGGAATAAGTACCAAGGTAGTTTTATACTCATGAAGGAAATAATCAGTAAATAGACGAGACTCCATACCAGTAAGAGTTTCGCCCAGCTAAGGTTAAGATTTTCCCAGATTAAGCGCAGGGTTTGGGGTAAAAAAATTAACCAAGGCCATGTCCATTTGAGAATTTCGATCACATAGTACCAAGGTGGTGCAGTGTTTTTGGCAATTGTCTCGATGGGGCTGAGGGATTGATTGATAAGGCCAAGTTGAGCAAAACTGTCACCGTAGTGCAGGAGTTGGGCGCTATACCAACCAGCTACAGGTAAAATACCGATGAAGATACCTATCCAGAAATAGTGACTGGTGAGCAATCTGGGTGTATCCCAAAGTAGAAAGACAATGGCGATCGCACTAAATAATATACCTAATAACCCCTGAGTTAAACAAATTAACCCTAGTCCGATGCCCACACCAAGACAGTAACGTAAATCCCGGCGCGATCGCAACAAGCACAAGATCATCACCATGAAAAAGCTCACCACTGCGCCATCTAATATCGCCAATCTACCATGACGCACCACCGGCAGCATTGTCAGATAAATCAAGGCGCTATAAATCGCTGCCCAACGTTGACGAAATATCTCTCGACCAATACCATATAGCAATGGTACGGAAAAAGCTGTTAAAATTGCACTAGGTAAGCGGGCTGTCCATTCATTCACGCCTCCTAAAGAATAAGCCCCAGCAATCAGCCAATGTATCAAAGGTGGTTTGTTATGATAAGGTTCACCGCCTAAAGTTGGGTAAAGCCATCGCAGAGAACCTGCTGGAGCAGTCCAAATTTCCCTAGCAACCTGTGCCACCGTCGCTTCATCCGCATCTCGCAAGGGTAAGCCTCCCAGATTGATAGTAAACAGTAAGACTGCGGCGCACAGTAATACCATTAGCCATACCCAATCAATCCATTTATTCACCGCGCGATGCTGTCTTTCTAGATGGCCCCAAATAAATCTTCCTTCTTGCATATTCTATGATCATCATTTTACTTGCTGGTTTGATTGCATAGAGACCTGAGCGAATCTCTAATTTTGTCACCCAGTAACAATATCTATTCTTAAGAATTCCTAAGTTCTAAGGTTAACTCAATTTTCTCTCGACAACGATAATTTTTAGATAAATTTAGGCGAGTTTTGTTCAATTTATTTAACAATTATTAGTTGATAAAAATGATACAAATAGTAGCAATCATCATATGCTAGCTACCTGTTGGGGAACGTGTCAATGAGTTTACCTTTTATTTTAGATATAACTATTGGTTTAATTTTTATTTACTTAATTTTTAGCTTGTTAGCTTCCGAAATTCAGGAAATGATTACGACGATTTTACAATGGCGTGCAGTTCACCTAAAAAAATCCATAGAAATTCTTGTGGCTGGTGATGCAGCCAATTCAGATAATGATAGTGTGTTAGACCTGGTAAATAAATTGTACAACCATCCCTTGATTAAAAGTGTCAACCAGGAATCAAAAGGTTTTTTAACGAATTTACCTCGCCAGTTTGTTTGGTTCTTATCATCTCTTCCTGTGAAATTTTCCCTATCTGGAGAAAAAAGAACTAAAAGTATTTTTGGATATACACAAAAAGATGACAATAGCAAGTCAAATAGTATAAAACATAGTGCGCCATCTTATATTCCTGCGGATATTTTTGCTACAACTCTCATGGAAACATTAGGGATACCAGCACTAGTTGATAAATTAACTGAATCAAGGCTGATGAATTTTCAAGATGAGCAGTTACATGAGATGCGAAATATCTTGTTAAAGTTTCATCACCAGGTAAATAATATAGATGACCACATAACTCAATTTTCAGTGAGTATCTACGATGAATTTACAGAAATAGTTGAGAAAAGCTTTGCCAAAATTATTGCTGATTTCCAAAAAGATAAAGCTGACTTGGTTAATAGCATGAATCGCATGGCGCAAAGTTTAGATAGATACATAGAGATTTTTCAAGAAGATATGCCAGAAGACTTTTTTGCTGGCAAAACCTTACAAAAGCTGAGATTTCTCCGAGAAGATATTTTTAACAACATTGAACAAACTATTGCGCTCAAATGTTTGCGACCTAATATTAATGAAGTCCTCCAGTTAATCAATATAGGTAGTGATATTCACCAAGAATTATTCAATGAATTTAAAGACCCAAATAGTGAAGCATATAAAACATTTCAATATTTCAGTGAACAACTGCAAGTATTCACAAAAACACTGCCGCCATCGGTCATAAATAATATGGCTAATTTAGCAAAGCGTGCTGAAACAAAAGCTAAAAATACAGAAGAAGGAATTTATATATTACAACAAGAGATAGAGCAGACTTTTGATAAATCAATGGAGCGAGCTTGCGGTGTCTACAGACGAAATGCCAAAGGAGTGTCGCTGTTAATTGGCTTTAGCCTGGCAGTGCTTGCCAATGTTGATGCATTTCATATTGTGAGCAGATTATCAAAAGATTCTTCTGTACGCATTGCTATTGTTAATAATGCTGGGCAAATTGTGCAGAAAAATAGTATGGATTCATCGGAAAATTTAGCTAATTTAAAAAAACAAACTGAAGAAGTTTTAGCAGATGTCGCTTTACCAATTGGTTGGAGTGCTATTAATTTAGAACAGCAAATTGATTGGCATCCCAGTCAAAAGTATCATTTTTCTATGGGGAAATTTTTCATGATGATTTGCGGCTGGTTTGTCAGTGGTGTGGCGATTTCTATGGGTGCGCCGTTTTGGTTTGATTTGTTGGGTAAAGTTGTAAATGTGCGGAATACAGGTAAAGCACCGACATCTTCTGCTAAAAAATAAAAATTATGCGTAATTCCCAGTGTTTTCCTTGGCGAAGAATTTCAATTTGTTTGATAAATTCTCGGAAATAAAACCTTCTTTCTGCTTCTGATAAGTCGAACCAAAATTGGGGAATTGAAACAGCTTGAGCGACAGAACGCAAGTTGACTGGGGGAAGTGTGGCTAGTTTGGCTTGGAGTTGAGAAATTTCTGTGCGGAGTTTGTAGGCTCTTAATTTCGCGGTTTCATCGTCCAAAATTCCGGTTTTGACTAAAGCGGGTAATTGCTGGAGTATTTCTTGCTGACGTGCGATCGCTTGCCCTAAACTGTTCTTAATGCTATCCAACTGGGGAAAATCCATTCCGGCTACAGCCAGGGGTAAATCACGACAAATCATTTTAATGGTATGTTCTAATACATCCTGGTAGGGAATAGCCCGACATTTAGGATTTTGAGGACAGCTAATAGGGCGTAAATAAAGATACTCTTTATCTTGGTGGCGCTGGGTGACGCGGGTGACAGTTGTATGTGACTGACACTGACTACAAATCACCAACCCAGCTAAAGAACGGGGTGCGCTAGCAGTTCGAGAGGGTAAACGACTGTTACGGCGTAAAATTCGGTCAATTTGAGCCGCTTCTTCTCTGGAAATTATGGGAAGATGGGTATCAGAGATAATTTGATCATGGTGATAAGCGGTATCACCTCGATAAACGGGATTAGTTAGCCAGCGTCTTCCGGTAGTGACAGAGATTTTTTTAGCATATTTTTTCGCCAAGTAACGCACTGCGCCTCGCAGGGAACCATAAAGTAAGAAGTGTTCAAAAAAATCTTTAACTACTGGTGAGGTACTGCGATCAATAGTATATTTGTCTTTACTACGACGATAGCCATAGGGAGCTTTACCGGGAGGAGGTGAGGCTTGTAGACGGTTGTAGGCGTGTGCTTGGCGGATGCTGCGGCTATGGTACTGACGTTGGATTTCCTGGAGTAATTTCCACAAGTCAGAGGCTATATGGGAATTTTCCGAAGTGTAGGGTTGTTCGGTGGCTATGATGATTATGCCTAATGCTTCAAGTTCATGCAAGCGATCGCTCACTTGCTCCAAACTCTCGCCCAATTCTTCTAAACGATGAATAAGCAGATAATTTGCTGGTTCAGATTTACAGTCTGTGATTAATTTTTGTAACTGCGTTCTTTTACCCAAATCTTGATAAACTCGATCCACCTCCCATCCCCAATCATTAACATCAACAGAAGCTTCTAATAAGGGATTACTGTAAGAATATGCAATAATTTTCATTACCCAAATTCCACATCACTGCTGACTTAGTTCAATAATATTCCCATCCGGGTCTTGAGTGAAGAGAGCGGCGCGACCAGAAGCACTCATTTGAATGGGATAATTGTGATCGAGTAACTCTTGTTTAGCAACATCCAAATCAGCAACCGAAAAAGCGATATGAGGATTACGTCCCCATTTTGCATCAGGGTTATCTGTAGGGACAGTAGATGCAACTATCAAGTGAATTTGATAATTACCCACTTGATACCATGCACCAGCATACTTCAAAGAACGGTCTATTTTAGACAATCCCAATACTTTCCCATAAAAATTTGCGGATTTTTCTAAGTCAGTCACGAGTATCGCCGTATGGAGAGACTGAATAATCTGCATTGTATAGCTGCTCAGTAGGTTAATTTAATTAAATAGCATTTCCTAGTCTACTATCAACCATATTATCTGTGTAGCCTACGGCAAGCCGCTAACGCGTCTATATCTGTGGTCGAATAATTCTTGTAGTACCTATTGATTAGGCAATAGCTATAAAATGCTCAAGATATATAGACGTAAAAAATCTAATATCTAGATATCACATTTACCTAATTATATTTCATAACTTTAAAAAAAGTAACTTTAAACTCAGGCATTTTCACCTCTTAATCCTACCTTGCGATAGAGTTACACCCCAGAAAATTGAGTTGAATAGAAAGTATTATGTCTCGCTAACAAACTGACTAGAGATAACCCGTTGTTATTTGTTTAATCAATGAGTTGCAGCGACATTTCAGCTAGCAGCTAAGTAGGTAAGCATGAATAAACCAAACTATGTTAAGACTCGTAAACAGGGACCAAACCCTTACTAATGACCAATGACAAATGACCAATGACGACCCTAGCTAGTTAACTTTATTTCCGCCGACCTACTTAGTATTTCATGAAGATTTCACATACCAGAGGTAAAAATGAATATAGAAAACGTCAACAGAGCAAGAATGACCGAGCGTTACTGCGCTTTGAGCATCGGTGTTATTTATTTGCTATTAGGTTTAGCTGGATTTATCCCAGCTTTAGTTTCATTACCAGGAACAAGCGCACCTTATATCCCGGCTGATGTAGCTCCTAACGCTTATGCTGCGGGATTTGGTTTGATATTTGGAGTAATTCCCACTAATTTCTTGCATAACCTGGTACGTTGTGCTGTGGGATTTTGGGGAATTGCTTCCTACAACAATGCTAACAGCGCTCGCATCTTCAATCGTGTTTTTGCAGTTGTTTATGCCGTACTAGCAATTATGGGATTTTTACCCTTTGCTAAGTCATTTTTTGGCTTAATGCCTATTTTTGGAAATAATGTTTGGCTGAATGCTCTAGCCGCCATTGCTGCTGGATATTACGGTATTGTCATGCCAGCAAAAATTATGGGTGTGAATGTATCCCAAAATGTCTAAAGGAAAATAAGTAAAAATACGGGAAAATGAATTGATCATTTATCCGGTTGAATGCTCCAGAATGGTTATAGGGCTTCTGGAGCGTTTTTCTGGGGAATAATTGGGAACATAGAAATCAACGATTTATCTGTTTGTAAGTATTTCCGCAAATGCGCTGATATTTTGATATGTGGTCTTCATAAATCCCGCATAAATACGGTTACGCTAATTTGTCCTTCTGAGTAAAACTGCATTTATCGAGTTTATTAGGGTTCATTTTATGAACGACCCTGCAAATACTGTGATTCGAGTTAATTGGAACCGAGCCAAAGAAATTTCTCTTGAGTGGGAGCGAGCCTCACTCACTGAAATCAGTGCTTATTGTGGGGAAATTTTGCAAGAAATCGGATGTTCTAATGCTGAAATTCCTATTAACTTACAGACTCGTGAACAGCGCTAAATTTTATCGGCGGCTTTGCATATTTTGCTTTTGGGGAGGTACAAAATGTCTAAAGTATTCATTGAAAATGCCTTGAATGAACCAGAATGGGAAGAAGAAACTGCTTTTCCGGCAACAGATAAAGAATTGTTGTTTTTAACCCAAAAACTTGCAGAATTGGAGATTCCCATCAAGGTTTTCTTGCAAGCTGTATCTATAGCTGCTTATGACTGTTTCTCAGCTTTTCGCTACGCTGATCAATATTTGAGCCTTGCTCAGAATCAGCACAAACATTAAGATTTAATTTTGTTAAGGGCTTGATATGATTTTGAATAGCATCGCTTTACCCTTCTACGCTAACTGTCAGAAGGGCTTGTTTTTTGGCAACCATGACAAATTTAAACCACAGGTAGAAGAAAATACTGACAATATTCAGTAATGTGAGGCTAGTGACTCGAAGATCAGGAAAATACCAGTGGTTCCAATTAAAGATAATAATCCTATAGGACTTACGCAATAACTCTCTGCAACCCTCTTTCCTTCGTGTCCTTCGCGTTCTTTGTGGTTCGTTTTTTCATGATTTTGCGTAAGTCCTGTCCTACACAAATCACGCCTTATGTAACTTATGGACTGATTACAGCCAATGTTTTGGCTTTTCTTTATGAAGCCAGTCTTCCTCCCCAAGCATTAAATGAGTTCTTTCATCTGGCGGCTGTAATTCCCCAAGAACTCACCTTAAGTTTTTCTGGAATCTCTGTCAATCAGGCTGTACCAAAATGGGCAACTTTGATTACTGCACAATTTTTGCATGGGGGTTTCTTACATCTAGGGGGCAATATGCTGTTTCTCTGGGTGTTTGGGAATAATATTGAAGAAAAGTTAGGACGTGCTAAATATTTACTGTTTTATTTATCTTGCGGTGTTTTGGCATCTTTGGCACAATGGTTCTTCGCTCAAGATTCTACCATTCCTTCTTTAGGAGCAAGTGGTGCGATCGCTGGCGTGATGGGAGCATATATTCTGCGGTTTCCCCAAGTGGAAATTCTCGGTGTCGTACCTTTAGGATTTTTCTTCCCCTCTTTCCGCGTTCCCGCATACTTCTTTTTGGGATTTTGGTTTATCCAACAAGCTTTTTACGGAATAGCCAGTCTAGAAGCACCCACAAATATTGGTATGGAAAGCGGCGGTATTGCCTATTGGGCCCATGCAGCAGGTTTTGTATTTGGGGCAGTTCTTGGACCTCTGCTGGGTTTATTTAACGACAAATCCCATGAAGAATCTCTATCTGGGTAGAGTTTGCAAGTAAATGAAGTATAAACATAAATGATACAAATCGTGTAGTGCGGGCATACTTCGACTACCCTCAGTACAAGTCTTGCCCGCTACGCATATACCTTATTTAGGAGAAATTCCCTGTAATTTACGAGTTGATAGGCAGTAAGTAACCAAGAAGCTGGTTTCATGGGAGAAGAGGAAATAAAGTTAACCACGCTCAATAAGTGCAAAGTAGTTTCAATTTTTGCATAACTTAAGATATCTATCATCCTTCAAGGATTTTCCTCAGTTTTTGTTTGATTTCTGTATGTGTTTTTACACCTTCAAACGCGTAGCGATTGTAACCATTACCCTTAATAATTTCTTCCAGATAGCGAATTCTTGCATCAGAGGTTGGGTGAGTGCGGAGGTAAACGGGAATCTTTTGTCCTTTTTCCTGCTGTTTCATAGTGACAAAGAAGTTGCGTAAACCATCAGCCGCATAACCAGCAGCAGATAAGACACGAGTACCAATAATATCGGACTGAGCTTCGTTTTCACGGCTATAGTCCAAGATTGCTAAAGTAGAAATGAGATTGCCAAAAGGAATAATCTGTCCTACATTGGCCACTAAATTGGTATTAGTTATCCTTTGAAATCCGTGAGATAATACTGCGTGACCAATTTCATGTCCTAATAGTCCTGCCAATTCCGCTTCTGAATTAGCAGCCATAATTGCCCCAGTGTTGACAAATACCTTACCACCAGGTAAAGCAAAGGCATTAATACTATCATCTTTGACAACATTAAATTCATATTCAAAATCTTTTCGCCCCATCAAGTTGGCAATATCATTACCCAGACGGCTAACATATTCCACAATAGTCGGGTCTTCTATTAAAGTTAGTCGTTGCTTATAAGCAGCCGCAACTTGCGCCCCCATCCCAGATTCACCTTGAAGCATTAAAGGAGCGAGTCGTACAGCTTGGTTAGTTGCATCACCAGTCAAAACACCAATTGTTGCACCAAGAATTCCCTGCAAAATTATTTGTTCATTGAGCTTGCTACGAAAGCGTTGAAAATTCTTATCAGCAATATTGGCAAAGTCAGCTGCTTCTGGACTGTTGGGATAAACAATAGCAAATTGACGGGCAGTAATAGAAGCTTCTAAATATTGTTCAGCTTCTTCCTGTGCTTTGATTAAAGCTTTATTTAGTTCTACAGATTCAGGAAAAGTTGCTACTCCCTTCTCTAGGATAGGAATTACATCTTTTTCGTTACCGTACTTTTTAGAAGCTTCAGCGTAAAGTGCATAAGCAGGAACAAATTCCGGCTGTTTTTCTAGGAGCATTTTGAGGGGGACGAAGATTTTACTGGTGAGTCCCTGTTGCATTCCTTCAGTGGCATTACGCCAATATACTCGACCAGCACCAGAAAGTTGTTCTGGGTCAGTAATCGGTTTATCAATACTACTGACTGAAGCTTTTTCATTGGCAAAAGGGGGTTTAACTTGGCGGTAAAGTTTTTCTGCTGCGGCAATATTTTCTGCTAGGTAAAGTTCGTCTGCTTGAGCCAAAATTTCCAAGCGGTTGGCAGTTTTAGGATTTTGGGCGGAAGAAATTATTGGTAGTAATAGGTTGAGGCTGAGAAATAGAAATGTTCCACAACCTACCCATAACAATTTGCGGATTTTTTTCACTGAGAACTCCTTGGATGTTTACTAATTTGAAAAATAGGAAAAATGTGATCAAATCAATTCCTGAGCAAATATGGCTTGCGTCACGCTACGCTATCAGATAAGATATATGCTCTTTAAAATGGCAAGCCGGGAATTTTGCGAATAATGTCAGGAATGGGATTTTTAAAACCAGGAATAACGGTTTTAACTATGTCCAGGATGTTAGACACTTTAGCCGCATGGGCAGCAAATTCACTAAAGCCTGTAAAACCAACATCAAAGATACAACCTTCTAATAAATTGGCATCTACTCCAGAATTAAGGCATTGTGATCTAGCATTTTCTAGTTGTGTAGGAGATAGCATATCTAGGGTAAGGTAGGCATCAGGAAAGGCTTTATCTGTAAAGGTTGCTGTTGATTTACCTTGTGGATAATCAAATAAAGATTCTTGCTGACTAACTCGCCAATTGTTACCAAAGTCTTTATTTAATTGGTCAAAGTACATTTTCTCTAATTGACCAAGGGGTAAACGAATAGGTGATATACGCCCAATCAATTGTTTAAGGTCTCCATAGGTTGATTTGGAAGGTAAGATATTGCCATTGCGGAAGCGTAGGTCATCATTGGCTTTACCGTTAACATTTCCCAATAAACCTACCATTTGATTAGCTTGAGATTCAAAGACAGAGGGGAAAACATCCATGTATTTAAACTGTCCACGGCTATAAATTGTGACTGTAACTTTCTCACCCGTAGGCCATTCGACTACATAGTTACTGTCATTTTGTTGACGTATAATACCGCCTCCTCGTAAGGATAGGGAATTACCTTCTACAACTGTTGGTTTGCCATTAATTCGTAAGGGTGTATTGGTGTTTGAGTCGGGAAAGTCTTTGGAATAAAAAGCAACACGATTTCTGCCAATTTTCATGGCGACTGCACTGTTGAGGGAGAGAGATTTATTGACAGGAGATTGACGAGTTTGGACTTCAAAAACTCCATCGGTTGATTTGGCCAGGACAAATTCGCCGACTGTTTGGAAGCTGTATCTATGTCCGTCGAAGGTGATGAGGTGAGGGTCGCCGTAACTTGTGCCTTTTACTTCTTTCCCTCTTCTTTGTTCTGGCTCTTTGGCTGATGGTTCTGGTTCTTTAGCAATTGGCTGTGGTTGTTTTTGATTGTTGATACATGGACTATTTCGCAGTTTATTGATTCTGTTTATTAAGTCTTCCTTCCATAAATCTAGTTCACGCAACATAGACAACATTGCTTCTGGACTAGGTTTTTTTCCTTGTACAATAATTGGACCAATATCACTATCCTTATTGTTGTATAACTCTTTATTTATAATCCAATAAATTTGGTCAGCAGCTGATTGACGTTCTCGGCTAATTGCATTAATAGCACTTTCCGTGAACATAAGATTTTCTACCTGGGTTGTAATTTCATTGTTAACTGCGTTTATTCTTGATTGATACTTTTGATAAATACGGTATTGGGCTGGACTCAGAGAAGTGTTACCTAATTGATCTGCTAGACACGTTAGGCTAACAGTATCATATAATTTAATTCCTAGCCATACATAGGGATTTCTAGCAAGTATAGTGCCAATTGTTCCTGTAATTTTTTGTTCAACCGCAAACTGAAGTAAAGGATTATCTGTATAACCAGGAACAGTATTACCAATATATTTAAACGTAGGAATAATATCACCCCAATCAGGAATTTTGTCACAAGCCTTACTAATTAATGCTTGATATTTTTGGTATATTGATGGTTCTGAAGTCCAATCTATTGTGCGAAGGCGTTGAGTTTCCTTTAGATAATCTTTATAGCCAGCACCAGGAACATTTTCGTGTAATTCACGCAGTTGCGCTTCCGCATTAACTAATCTAGTAGATATATCTTCTAGTTGATTTGTGATTCTAGTATAATCGTAATTATGGAAAGCAAGTTTTGCTTCTAAATTTTTATATTTTTCTTGAGTTTTTTCTAAAAGATTTAATGATTTATTCAAACTTTTGTACTGAGCATTAACTTCTTGACAATCTTCTTCTTTTACTGGTTTTTCCTGTTGATTATTACCTGTACCAGACTGACGATTCTGTTGACGAACACGAGGAATTTGTGCAATTTCTGAAAACCCATCTAATTGCAAGTTATAAATTTGCTCATCTCTCCCTCCTCTATTCTCCTCAACCTTAGTTATAGAGTTAGTATTTAATGGTGATAAAGCGGCATTTGCTTTACTACTATCATTTAAGAAAGCATAGCTAGTAGGTGAATTTACATTAATCAATCCACATAATAAGATTGAAATAATCTTTCTCAACCATGTTTCGTTTATCGTAGTTACAAAAGTAGTAAAAGCAATTATTAAAAAGCGAATAAAACGCATAAATTACACCATTTTTATTAATAAAAATTGAATGATTATTGCTGTATTAAGGATAAAGATCTAGGTTTTGACAAACTATAGCTTTGGTACTAATTGCTTCAAACTTCCTTGTCTTCAGATTAGCACGCCAAGCTTTTTGAATTTGCCTTAAATCTTGGGAATTTTGAAGTTTAGCGATCACAATTATTCCCGGATCACCAACACCATATAGTATTAAAAACACGCTCAAATTGAATATTATTTTGCTTTTCATTTATTGCCTCTATGATCATTATATTTACAGGTTGATTTTAGTTTCTATGTTTAAATTCTTCGGATTCTTCAAAAAACGAAAAAGTTTTATTGGATTTTAAACATCGCTGCATTTCTTTACTATTTGTATTTCCGCCACCTCTGTCAATTTCAATGCTAGAAAGTCCCATAAAATCACCATAATGAATTGCATCTGATGTCAATTGCATTAAATAAAATGGTTCTGGTGACTGACCTTTTTTCTTAACAGATTCCAGTTTATAAAAACTTAGGTATTTGGGGTCACGAATGACAGAAGCAACTGTTCTACCATAGCGACTCATACCTTCATAACAAATACGATTTCCTTTGATAGCAATTTGAATGCCAATTGAGCCACGAAAATAAAATCCGGGTTTTAGTGGTTGAGAAGAACCAGTATCAAAAAGACGACAAACAATTAAATTTCCTTCTTTTAACGGGTTAGATTCGCTATGTCTAATAACTTTATCAGTGTTATCTGTTTTTATCAATTTACCACTTCTATAGTAACGGTCTTGTTGAATTTGCAGTAAATTTATATCATTACAGTTGACGATAACTTCACTTTCTAGCAATTTTCTTTTTGCTAGATTTTCTTCAGACTCTATATACTCTCCTACAAAATCTGCTGGTGTAATTAATCTGAGATATTTATATTTGCTATTTCCTAATTTTGTAACTCTTCCTAAATCAACATAGGAAAATATAGCTTGGGAATTAAATTGACTTTCATTGACGAAATCTGCTCGTGCAAAAGGACTAGCATTAGCTACATTTATGGAAGTAGCAAAGGTAAGACCTGTAATTAGATATTGTAATAAAAGAGATATTTTTTGCATTGAATTACTCATATTTTTATAACTTATGTTAGTGATTAACAACTTCAAAACTTGATTTTAAATACAATAGCTTTCTTCCAATTTTATCTTTATACTGTTTAATATTATTTTAATGTCATGCCAATTGGGTATTTTATTATTTTAATTAATTATGGTCTCAAACTCCGATATGAACCATGAATTTGCTGAATAATTGGAACTGCTATAGGGGTATGACTAGGAAAGTATAAGCTAGAAATTACCATCGTTTCATTAGTATGATGAATTAAAGTTTCAATTTCATACCTACCATCGGTTTTACTATCGTATGCACGCCATATTCTATACGCTTCTCTTCCGCCGATGGTCGTATATCCTTTTCTCATAATCTTTGGCGCGAGAGGATGATTAGAAGTTTTAGTAGATTCTCGAATCATTTGATAAAAAGGAACTGAAACAGGATAGATTGTTGTATAAACCAATTTAATAATTTCGCTATTCCATTGACTAGAAACATATATTTTCTTGTCATAAATTTCAATTGGTTTTACATTCCTCGGTTCTTTTCCTAGCTCATATACATTGACATACCAACCTTTTGGATAACGTATTGAATATTCATTTGGCATTAAAAAAGTATCAAAATGGGTAATTTAGATCCTGTTACTGAACTAGCTTATTTATGTGGATTGGGTAATGTTTATTATAACATGAGTCAATATTCTCATTGTTTCAAATGTTATCAAAAAGGCTTAGAAATAGCTACGGAAATAGGTGATGAACCCATGAAAGCTCAACTAATGAACAACTTGGGCAGCGTGTATTTAATGCAGAGTAATCATAGTACTGCCATTCAATTTTATGAACAAGGTTTAACAATTGCTCAGAAAATTGGCGATCGCAATCTGCAAAATATTGTGAATACAGGGTTAGGTCTAGCGTATATATATTTAGGACAATATAATAAAGCTCTAGCCTGCTATGAGAACGAATTGGTAAATGTGAGAGAAATTGGTACTCCTGAACAAGAATCTATAGTGTTAACCAATTTAGGACTTGTTTATATTTGTCTGGAAGATTATTTACAAGCACTAAATTACAATAGACAGGGTTTAGAAATTGCCCAAAAAATTGGCTACAAAACTCAAGAAGCCTGGGGAATGTGTAATATAGGCAAAACTTTGATGCGGATGAATCAGTATCAAGAAACAGAGGGGTATTTACAATCAGCCTTAAAAATTTTCAGAGAAATGGAATGTCGTCGAGCAGCATCGGAAGTCTTGGAAACTCTGTCAGAATTGTATCAAAGGATGAATCTTCTCATTTTGTCTTCTCAGTGCTACGAAGAAGCTGTAGCCATTACTCAAGAATTAGGTACTCCTTTGATCAATCCCACCAGCAAAAACAGGTTCTTGCGTCTCTCTTATGGTGATTGATGATTGATTATAACAAAACCCTTATGGGGCAACGGTTATAAAGAATCATGCCATGATTTTGAATGAAATTCATACGGAATAAGGATTTTAAACCCACATTCAGCAGGTATGTTTGAAATTTTTGGAATTATCTATAATCCAATGATCACAAGCTTTTCAGCCAATGAAGCTCAGTTCTATATTACAGCGATCGCTGCTCCACCTAACGGCAAATCAAGCTTATTGATAATATTCTCAATAAATTAATTGGTTTGAGATTAAATTCTTTGAACACCTCCATAGATCACAAAAAACGTTAAATGCCTATCTTAATAGGGTTTTAGCTGTTTTATGAAATTATTTTTTTGAGAAAACAACCTGCTCTTAAGAATATTTTGAGTATATTTACTCATACTGAATGTGGGTTTAAAGATTTTGAAGCTGGTTTTCCAGAAAAAGTACCGAAGAACCCAAAAACCTAGCCCTAAAGAAGTTGTAATGTTTTTGTGTACCTATTTAAATTAAATGCAGGGTATTTTTTTGATTTTTTGGCATCCTTGGCAACACAGGCTATATTGCAATTAATCGATAATTAGGAAAAACACCTGTGTTTCCCCTCTATGATGAAAACCCGATCAGAATCACCCCGTATTTCACTTATGGGTTGATTGGTTTAAATATTGTAGTCTTTCTCCATGAAGTGAGTCTATCAAGTGAACAATTAGAGCAATTCTTTGGGATTTATGCGGTCATACCACGAGAGTTAACCACTAACTTTGCCCTAGAGTGGACTACTTTATTTACATCACAATTTTTACACGGTGGTTGGTGGCATCTGATCTCAAATATGGTGTTTCTCTGGGTCTTTGGTAATAATATTGAAGACCGGATGGGTCATTTCAAGTATTTGATTTTTTATCTAGCCTGCGGTGCTTTAGCTGGTTTGTGTCAGTGGTTTATTAGTATGGATTCCACTATACCTTCTTTAGGAGCTAGTGGTGCGATCGCTGGGATTCTGGGTGCATACGTTATTCGTTTCCCCCAATCGAAAATTTTCACCTTATTATTTTTGGGTTTTTTCGTCACCACAATCAGGATTCCAGCAATGATTCTGATAGGGCTGTTCGTGATCCAAAATGTGATATCCGGTCTTCTCAGCCTGGAAGCAGCTGCTAATATGACTGTGGAATCAGGCGGAGTTGCTTACTGGGCGCACATCGGCGGCTTTGCTTTTGGGCTAATTCTGGCTCCATTATTCGGGTTATTTCGGCGCGATTAATTGGGGATTTTGAATTTTTTGAGATGTGAACGTGAACCAGGGGACTGGTAGCGCACAGATGAGGGGGATAAGGCATAATTGCGCCTACTCCCTCATCTTTGTTATGGGAGCTTTTATTTTTTGTTCGTATTAGCTAGACAACTTCTGAAAGAACTCCGGCTTCTTCCTCTGGTGAGAAAGCTTGAGATGGGGAAACGATAATATCAGCACCGTTGACAATAACTCCCAACAAACCGAGTTCAGATTCAACTAATTGATCAATAGCTTCTCCTAACATATTTTCTTGTGTATGGTTGGGACGTGCTACTAAGACTATGCCATCGCTATAGGGTTGAATTAACAAAGCATCGTTGGATGAACTGAGGGGATTAGTATCTAAAATTACTAAATCAAAACGTTCCCTAACATCCTCCATGAGCCGTTTGATTTCGCTTGATTCGAGGATAGCAGAAGATTGACTTACAGGCCCAGGGCTGGGAATAATGTATAAATTTTCTACTTCAGGAACTAAGCGGATACATTCATTCAACCTGGCATAATAGCGCAGGGGTTCAACGGAGACATCGGTATCGGGGCTAACATTTAGGGATGAAGCATGAGAGGGCGATCGCAAATCTGTTTCGATAATCAAAGTTCTTTTACCAGCAAGGGCGGAGGCTATACCTAAGTTATAAGCAGTCACCGTCTTACCTTCTTGGCTGCTAGTGCTGGTAATCAACAGCATTTTGAACTTTTTACCACCAATCCGACGCAAATTGCTACGAACCTTTTCATAAAACTCCAAATAGGGAGAATCCGGCGAAAGTATTACAGGTAAGGCTGCTTCATCCAAATCATCCACAGGCATTAACGGCAATTCTCCCAGATTGGTGATTTCCCGTTGTCTGAGGCTGTCGCGGATATCCTCCTTGGTTTTGAAAGTGCCGTCGAGGGAACCCAACAAAAATATTACGCCACCGCCAACTAGCAATCCCAAGAAACTACCAACACCCAAAGTCAGAGGCACATTCTGAGGTTGACTGCTATCGCTGACAACGTTAGGTAATCTGGCAACTGTTAAGCTACTAACCGTTTCTGCTTCTGCGGTTTTAGAGTCGGTCAGCTTTGCCTGCATTTGGTCATAAATCGCTTTTTTCAGGGCTACTTCCTGTTGTAAACGCGATCGCTCTAGTTGCTTGTTGGGTATTTGAGAATAATCTTGCCGTAATCGTTCTTCTTCTCGAATTTGTTGAGCTAATTGCTGTTGGAGTGTTTCTCGTTGGGTTTCCAAACCCACCATCTGATTTGCTAGCTGTTGTCGAGCTGGATCTAAGTTGCTTTGGGCGCGGATACCCGAAACATCCCCTGGTAAGGGGGCTGCGGTACCGCCACCTCCTACCACCTCAGCAGCGCGTTGTTGCAGCAATTCTTCAATAGATTGTTTCTGACGCGCCAACTGAATCATTGTTGGGTTTTCTGGTCGTAAATCTTTACTGAGTAAAGTTATTTGAGATTCTACTTGATAAATTTGCGATCGCAAGTTAGAAAGAATCGGATCAGCACTCAAAGCCGAAGAAACATAGGCTTGTCCCACATTTAAACCTAACTTGTCTTGCAAACTGCCAATTTGGGCATCAATTCCGGCAATAGTTAGTTGAATTAACCGTTGCTGATTTTGGCTATTAGTTACCGCACCCAGCAAACTACCATTCTCAGCCGCCAATATTGCCGGACGTTCTCGGCGGTCGTACTGTTCAAGCTTCTGTTCTGCTGTTTGCAAATCTGATTTCGCCTGGGGTATGCGCTCATTAATTTTTTCAATAATTGCTTTTAATCGCCCAGTATTAATATCACCGCTCAGGCCAATCATCGCTCCCATTAATTCCTGCAATATCTGCCGCGCTTGCTTGGGGTCAGTATCCTGATATCTCAACTCAATAATGGTCGATAGAAGTTCACCCGTCCTACTTCTTTCCGGTAGAGTCAGGGCGACATTTGTCTGAATGGTTTCTGGTTTGACATTCACTTTCGTGGATACAGTTTGCAGAATTTGGTCTGATAGCAAAACTTGCTTACTCAGTTCTTGTCCTTGTTGTTGAATTTCCGTACCAGTTGCGGAGAACGAAACTGGCGGACGAGTATAGGCAAGCGCACCGTCTGCGATGTAGCTCGGTTGTGGTTCTGGCAGTATCGCCACCACAGTTGCTCCAGCGACAACTAAAGCAAAACTGGCTAATCCAATCCACTTATATTTATCAAAAGCAATAATATAACGCTTAACAATTGGTGAAGTCATGGCAAAGGCATATATAAACAGATTCGAGTTTAGTCAATTGTCAAAATTTATGAGTTATTATTCATTATTCCTGATGGAATGGCCATCAGATCCATAGATCAGCAATACTACCTTCTTGATCCATCGAATAAGTCAAAGAAGCGAATAAAGCTGCGAGCGTCGAAGAAAGGTCGGGTAATAGTACTAAACAGATTAGTAATTCGACCAATCAAATTCCGCCCCACAACAATCACATCATTATCTTGAAGTGGCACATTTTGTGAAGCATCACCAGCCAGGGCTTTTCTCGCATCTAGTTTCTGAGTCACAGCTTTACCTTGTTCGGCATCGAAACGAATCAAGGCAATGTCGCGGATGTTAGCACGATCTAGATTGATTCCTGCCAAAATATCAACAAAATTACTACCATTAGGCAGCGCTTGAGTGACAATTCCTGATGCCGTGTAGTTTAAAACCCGGACGCGAATTTGTGGTACAGCCAGGGTTGAACGAGCTACTAAATTGCGATCGTAACCATCATCAGTACCGACCTCTTGACGTGGGATAATGATCGCATCGCCATCTTGTAAACGTAAACTCGGCAGTGACCCGTCATTTTGCAATACTGCATACAAGTCAACAGTTTGTGAAATCACAGAACCATCCATCAATCTCCGACGGACTTTCACTTGCCGTAGGTCGGCGCTCATTGTAGAACCACCGGCGATGAACAGAGCATCAGCAACACGGGGTGTTGAAGAATTAACAGGATAAATCCCTGGTCGAAACACTTCACCACTAATGGTTACCTGAACTGGTCGTGGTCTTGCCAATGACACCACCAAATTCGGTTCCACCAAAATGTCTCTTAAACTCAAGCGAATTTTTTCTTGTGCCTCTTTCAAACTCAACCCTTCTACAGAAACTGTTCCTACTTGCGGAACCACTATATTGCCTTCTGGATCTACTTGGGCTTGAAAACTTGAATCTGGACGCTGCCCTGTTAAAGATAAAACTATTACAGGATTAATCACAAAACGATCCAGCGACACCCGAATTTTTTCTTGTGCTTCTTCTAAGGTTAAACCTTGTAGCGACACCGTGCCGATTAGTGGCACGATAATGTTGCCTTCTGGATTGATTGAGGATTGAAAACTCAAATTAGGGAAACGCTGAACTGCAACGCTAATCGTATCTCCCGTCCCTAAGCGATAGGGGCCAGGCGGGCGCTGAAACACAACACTAATTAAATCTCCAGGACCCAAAAGATAGGCGTTGAGTGGGGAAGACATTTCGTCATTCAAACCCTCAGCACCAGATGGAGGTGAAGGAGGTTGTAACAGTTGTGGGACCTCAACACCACCAAATGCAGGTGTTCGCCTAGTGTCGCCCTCGGAAGAAGGAGGTTGTAACAGTTGTGGGACCTCAACACCACCAGATGCCGGTGTTCGCCTAGTGTTGCCTTCGGAAGAAGGAGGTTGTAACAATTGTTGGACATCAACACCACCAGATGGGAGGGTGGGTAATTGCCCTGTGGATTTATCCGGATTTGATAACGTTTGGGCAACACCAGGTTGAACAGCAGTTGTCAATAAAATACTTACTTGAAAACTTAGAAAATATAGGGTGCTGAAAGATACACGCATATCACAAATCAAATTATGGTAAATCTGAAATCAAAGTAAGTCCCACCTATTGATGATTTTACTCTGAAAGTACTTTAAACCTGTAACAGTATAGTGCCACTTATAACTTTGTCATTGATGTTGCTGCACAAATCAACGCACTCGTGATTTTTTCTAAAAAGGACTTGTCATCAATGTAGCTTGTACTGTTTCACCAATAGACTGAGCTAAAGCCCAAGTAGTTTCCACCTGGCCTAAGGGTTCCATAGGAATGAGTATGCTTACGCTAACCCAAGGAACGCGACTTTTCTGCCATTGTGCCACTTGATCTGCCACAAACCAGCGAAAAGGTGATGGATGTCCACCATTTGGCGTGGCATACCATTGCAAGACCGCAAAAGTTTCCCGTGGGGTGGAAACGCGAAAGAACCTTGCTTCTACCTTCGTTTCAGTATTTGCTGCCGATTTTGGGAGTCCCTTGACTGTAAATTCGGCAGAGCGCTGTTGAGCTATATCCCATGTTGTCCAACGAATTTTTCCCCAGCTATTAATATCAGTCCATTCTACCTCTGGTTGATCCATTGGACCGTTTTGTGGATGCAACAGTAATATTGCCTGGTTTTGAGTGTCTTGTTGTTTAAGAATCTGCAATGACCATTTATTTGTACCCACGAATTGTTCGGCTTGTTGAACAGTTTGCCAACCAGGAAGGGTTATCCCGGTTTTACGTATCTCCCTCAATGCTGTCAGGTTGGGAACAGGTGGTGGTTGTTTCCATTGCCAGCGTCCTTTGAGATATCCGGGAGATCCTCCAATTACCAATAGCAGTAGTAATAACAAAAGTACTGCTACATGAGTTGCCTGCTTTTCTTTGAAAAACTTAGATAAGGGATTCATCAGTAAAAGTTGCCATATTTACGCAAAATTTTACTTGAAAAATGAGCCAAAAATTTGCTCGGCAAATTTCTGGGTGCAGTAGGGGGAGCAGACAGGAAATTTTGGACAGTCTTTCCCCTTTGTTTGTCTATTTATCCCGCATTTTCTGCTTCTGGCTCAATTTCTGAAGCGGTGGAGAAATAATTATTCATCCAATTCAGCAAAGGGACTAATAATAGGAGCATACCAGCAGAGTAAAGGTCTCCACCCCAACTGTCATGTAACCATTTAAAAGCTGCCTCGCGACCGGTGCCGTGAAAGAAACTGAGTGCAGTGTTACGAATGATGTTGGCAATAACGCTAATGACTAAGGCCAAAGATAAAAACCAAGTAGTTGTGCGGCGTGAAGATAGTGCATCAGTCCAATACAGCAGCATTAAGCTGACGTATAAAGTAGTAAATAACATTTTTAGCCCGGCACAATAAGGGGCAACTTCGACGATTCTTCCATTTACGTATATGTTGATTTCATCAACTATTACTTGCATTCCCATTTGATTCAGGATAAAGCCTGCTGTACCGGCAATGAAGCTTTGGAGAGGTAAGGTATAGGGAACGAGGAGGTAGGGTAAGGCGGTTGGGGTGGCTAAAAATATCAGCAGCAAAGCAAATGCTTGGAGTCGAAAGCCTGGTATGCCTTTGAACCAGAAGCACAATCCTGCCAATATTGTAGGTAGGGAGATATTAACCCACTCTGGAATACCGCTCAGATAAAATACTCCCCCTATTGAGAGCAAAATAGCACCTAAAGGATGGGCTTTATCTGGCAGACGATACCACTTTTTCCGGTTTAACCACATCAGGTAAGCAGCAAATGGCAGACCAATAATACCGTGGCTAAAGTATTCGTGTTCGATACTAATGCTTTTGTTGAGCCAACCATCCAGCCAGTGCAGCAAGATAGGCGCATATAGTAGCAGCAAAAGTCCGAAAATTGCTATGTTGAGCAATTGTCCTGTGTTTCTTTGTTTTAGCTGTTGCTGAAGTGCCATGATTTCAAACAATTTAAAATTAACAACTCACAATCCACAAATTTATCCGACGAACTGAGCCAGTTTTTTGGCGTTTGATTCCTCAAGTACGATTTTAAAGAGTGTAAATTAAATACATAATAGCTTCTGTGTTTGATCACCGAGAATAGATGTAATAGCTGCTACAACTTCTTTGATTTGGTTACTGTTCAAACCTGGGTACATGGGTAAGGACAGTATTTGATGAGCGAGTTTTTCTGCTTGGGGAAAGTCTCCTGGTTGATAGCCTAAGTCGCTGAAGGCTGGTTGCAGATGGCAAGGAATGGGGTAGTGAATGCCTGTTTGAATTCCCACTGCGGTGAGTTGGTCTTGGATTTGCTGCCGTTCTAGGACACAAGTATGATCAACTTTGATTACATAAAGATGATAAACGTGTCCGGTGCTGCTTTGGTTTTGCATCGGAATAATGCCAGCAGATGCTAGGGGGGCTAATTCAAGATCATACTGCCGTGCAGTAGTCAAGCGATCGCCATTCCATTGCGGCAAATGTGGTAGTTTTTCTAATAACACTGCTGCTTGCAATGTATCCAAACGACTGTTAGTCCCTGATTCTACATGAAAATACTTTTGAGATGCCCCATAATTTCGCAAGCGCTTCATCTTCTGAGCGACATCTGAATCTCGCGTTAGCAGCATCCCTCCATCCCCAAATGCTCCTAAATTTTTGCTCGGATAGAAACTAAAGGCCGCAGCTATGCCCACCGAACCAGCGCGATATCCTTCTCTTTCGGCTAAATGTGCTTGGGCTGCATCTTCAAAAATTAGCAGTTTATAAGTATCGGCCAAGTCTAATAGCTGTTGCGGTGATACCATCTGTCCATAGAGATGGACGGGGATAATCGCCTTTGTCTGTGGTGTAATTGCTTTGGCGGCGGCTGACAAGTCGATTAAAGCTGTTTGCGGATCACAGTCTACCAGAACAGGCGTTGCCCCCGCACGTAAAACTCCAATCAATGTGGCCACAAAGGTGTTAGCTGGTAAGATCACTTGATCACCAGCACCAATATTACACGCTTGTAAACCGAGGGCGATCGCATCTGTTCCTGATGCAACACCTATACCATATTCTGTGCCAGATGCGGCTGCAAAAGCTGCTTCAAAATCTGACAGGGCTTGCCCTAAAATAAAATCTCCCTGTGCCAATACAGCCTGTATTGCCTGTTGCAATTGATGTTGAATCGGCTGGTGTTGTAAATTCAAGTCTACAAAAGGAATTTTACAATTCATATTTATCTTACCTATCCTCAAAAATAAATATCAAATTTTTGCCTATTAATACAAGTCTTTACTGATGAAATCATAGTAATGTCTGAATAAACTATTTATTTGGTTAAGAAATTTAATTGCATAAAGTAATTTATTTTTGTTATACATATGCAAATTTTGTATAAAAAATTACTTTTTAATATTTTTTTGGGTAAACTATACTTAAAATGCTGAGATTAAAAAATAAATGTAAAATTTCATACATAACTATGCGGTTAAACACTAACTCTCAGAGGCGTTGAAAATGTAGCAATACTAGATTAATTGGTCAATATTCTCCTGCTGCTGTTTCGGAAAACTCTTTGTACTGTCTTTACCATTAAAGATGGTTACTTCCTCAGAAATAATCAGTGATAATCAGTGATGAATTTAGTCTGGCAACGATTTACTTTATCTTATTTACCTCTCAAAAAATATTTGGCTACGAGCTACTTACACCGTTTTTTGGTGGGGATATTGCACTCTTGGCGGCAAAGTAGCATCTTGATGCAGTGGGGAGATGTCATAGCTGTTGCTTTACTCAGCCTGGTGTATGCTCTTGCTCCTTTTGTATCGAGTAGCCTAGTAGGAGTATTGTTAGTAGCTTGTGTAGGTTTTTGGCTACTGTTGACTTTATCCGACGAATCTGCATCAACAACTACGCCGTTATTTACCCCCATTCATCTGCTGGTGTTACTTTACTGGGCAATTGCGGTAGTCTCTACAGCATTGTCACCAGTCAAACAGGCGGCGTTTAAAGATTTGGTAGTATTGACACTTTATCTATTGCTGTTTGCTCTTTGTGCGAGGGTATTGCGATCGCCTCGCTTACGTTCTTGGATCATTACCCTGTATTTGCACGTATCTTTAATCGTTAGTATATACGGTTTGCGGCAATGGTTTTTTGGTGCTAGAGCATTGGCAACTTGGGTAGACCCACAATCTCCTCTGGCTAATACCACAAGGGTTTATAGTTATTTGGGTAATCCGAATTTATTGGCTGGATATCTTGTACCAGCAGTAGTTTTCAGCTTAGTGGCCATTTTTGCGTGGGCTAGCTGGATCAAGAAGGCTTTAGCGTTAACGATGTTTGTTGCTAATGGTGCTTGTTTGGTGCTGACTTTTAGTCGTGGTGGCTGGATTGCTCTAGTAGTGGGTTTATTGACTGCGATCGCCTTGCTAGTGTATTGGTGGACTGTGCAAATGCCGCCTTTTTGGCGTACTTGGTCACTGCCAATGATTTTGGGAGGTATGATTAGCTTACTGTTCCTAGCAATCATATTTGTCGAGCCAGTCCGCATCAGAGTTTTGAGTATTTTCGCAGACCGCCAAGATAGCAGTAATAATTTTCGCAGAAATGTTTGGGATGCTGTCTTCGAGATGATTCGCGATTTCCCAATTATTGGAATTGGCCCTGGTCACAATTCTTTTAATAAAATCTACCCCCTCTACCAACGTCCTCGTTATACGGCTTTAAGTGCTTATTCGGTTTTTTTAGAGGTGGCTGTAGAAACTGGTTTGGTGGGTTTAGCCTGTTTTCTCTGGCTGATAATTGTCACATTCAATAGCGCATTTCTACAAGTGCGACGATTGCGACAATCTAGAAGTGTAGAGGGATTTTGGTTAATTGGAGCATTCGCCACTGTAGCGGGGATGCTGGCTCACGGGACTGTAGATACTATTTGGTTTCGTCCTGAAGTCAATAGTCTGTGGTGGTTAATGGTGGCTTTAATTGCTAGCTACTGGACACCCATAGCTCAAGACCACACTCAAAATCTCAATTCATCTCACGGAGAACCTACAGCAAATTAAAGATTAACAATAAATAGCAGAATTCAGGAGCCAGAATCCCGCATGGACTGTAGCTCCTGAAGTCATTCTGCTATATAAAACCTAGACAAAACTAGACTTTACTTTCTACTTCAACGGGAGCATGGGAGCAGTTATCCCTCAGTAGACTTTCACGCCTTAGCCAGACGCGATTGTGTTCCAATTAAGTTTCTGAAAAAGACTACCACCATCATTGCTTGGTTTTCGCGTCGGCAATAGTCTCAATTCAATACTTGATATCACCGTATTATATATCAAGTAGTTGATTTTTTCCTAAAATATATATTGATTTTTGTCAATATAAGTATAGTTTTGTCTATGAAATTGTCAACTTAGGACTTGCTCAATTCTATTAACTCAGGGTGGGGGGCTGATTGTGACTTGTGAGTTTTTCTCAAAACTAATTCTGAATAGCTTAGTCTCTGTAGGTTGTACTTCCAGGAGTAGTTGGCTCGCGATAAGCAGTAGGTTCCTCGCCACGTTTTCTACCAGCTAAACCAGCTAAACCAAATAGACCAATTAATCCTAACCAACCCCAATCAAAATCTCGGCGTTCGTAAACTGTAGTTCTTGGTGTAGTTTCGACTCTGGGGTCAGTAACTTGGGCATTTACAGGTAGAGTTAAGGGCAACATTGCCATACTCAAGGTGAGAAAGCCAGCACCAACTGCTTTGGTAAAATTACGTGTCATGGTGAAAATATCTCATCCCTTCCAACGATACTCTCTACTGTATCGAGTCCCATAACTAACCAAATCAATCTGCGGCTATAAACTAGGTGTTCTCTAAACTCACACTGAAGATATACTCAGGCTTAATAATTTTTCATCGCCCTTTGCATATCACGTTGATCTTGCCGACGTTTCAGAGATTCCCGTTTGTCATGGAGTTTTTTACCTTTACCAAGGGCTATACTCACTTTTACCCACCCTCGTTTGAGGTACATTTTTAAAGGTACGAGTGTTAAACCCTCCTGTTCTACCTTACCAATTAACTTCCGAATTTCTTGGCGATGTAACAACAGTTTGCGCGTGCGACGCGGTTCATGATTAAAATATTGACCACTAGCGTTGTAAGGAGAGATATGGACGTTGATCAGCCATGCTTCGCCATTGCGAATCAAAGCATAACCATCTTGGAGATTAACTCTACCGGCGCGAATCGATTTGACTTCTGTTCCTGTCAACTCAACTCCAGCTTCAAAGGTTTCCAGGATTTCATACAAATAACGGGCTTGACGGTTGTCACTAATAACTTTGTAACTTTGGCTCTTTTCGCTCATTTAAAAAATTTTGTGTGCTTAAAATGTGCTGCAAAAATCTTTGGACTAGCTGGGAAATTTATGGGAAGACATTAGACCTCTGTAGATGTGATATCAATATGAGCGTTATCCGATATTCTTTTAATTTAGCTTTTCTCAATTCTCAATTAAAAGCTTCCCAACGCAAAAGTGGCAGAAAAATTATGGCGAATTAAATATTAATTTACACTATAGTGAGTATTCTCTGTATATCATGGGTTTATTGTTAAGTTTTAAAAAGCTATATGTAGTTTTTCAGCATTTACCAGCAAATTGCGTTAAAATTTGTAAACACTTACTCAGGATTTAAGATTTTCTTTATAAATCAACCCTCAGACAGTCATGAGCTGGTAATCCTGTCATAGTATGAAACATAGGAACACTATTTCTGCCTGTGTTCACTGATTAGCTCGTATGAGTAAATTTCTGAGTAAAAAAATGCTAGGGGTGTATTGTCCATGCCCTTGACTATTCTTGTTGTGGATGACGACCTGGGCACTCGTCTGTCTATTAGTGATTATCTTGAACTGTCTGGCTACTCCGTGGTCACGGCGAATGATGGTCAAGAGGCTTTGGCGATGGTAGATAATTACCATCCTGATTTAATCGTTACTGATATTATTATGCCACGAATGAACGGCTATGAACTGGTACGTCGGGTACGGCAACAACCAGCATTCCGGTTATTACCTGTAATTTTATTAACAGCACGCACAAAGACCCAGGAAAGAATTCTGGGCTACCAGTCGGGATGTGATTTGTACTTACCTAAGCCTTTTGAACTAGAGGAATTAGCAGCAGCAATTCGTAATCTTCTAGAGCGATCGCAAATTATTCAATCTGAATACCGCTTGTCTCATAAAGAGAATTTGGGCAGTTTCGTACCCTCAAAAGAGGTGGAAATCCCAAATTCTCTATCCACTCATATTCAGCAATCCCATCTGTTAGCATCCTTGACACCCAGAGAACAAGAAGTTTTAGAACTGTTGACTCATGGTTTTTCTAATGCTGATATGGGACATCAACTGCACTTGAGTCCGAGAACAGTAGAAAAGTATGTAAGCAGTTTATTAAGAAAAACTGCCACGAGCAACCGAGCAGAACTAGTGCGTTTTGCCATGAAGCATGGCTTAGTGGAATAGAGTTTAGGCTCTGAGTTGCTGGCTAGTAACGTGTTGGAGTAGACCTTCACAAGCGTCTACAAGTAAATCTATTACCTGATTAAAACCTTCTACTCCACCGTAGTAGGGGTCAGGAACTTCCTTCAGGGTGTGCCGAGAACAAAAACTACACATCAGGTAAACTTTATGATGATACTGCCCAGTGGGATCAAGAGCGAGTATATTATCATAATTCTCTTGATCCATTGCCAAGATCATATCAAAGTCCTGAAAGTCTAATTTTTGCAATTGCCGAGCTTGACCAAGCAGTTTAATTCCCAACTTTGCAGTAGCAGCATTACTCATGCGTCGGTCGGGTGGGCTACCTATGTGATAACTAGATGTACCAGCAGATTCACAGAGAATGCCATCGCTCAAGCCAGCCTGGTCTACGAGATGATTCATAATATTTTCTGCCGATGGCGATCGGCAAATGTTCCCCAGACAGACAAACAGCAACTTGTAAGGCATAAATATTTTACTGAGTATCGATCAAAGGTCAAAGGTCATTAGTCATTAGTCATCAGACTGATGACTAATGACTAATGACTAATGACTAAAATCCAGGTAGTTCCAGACCACTGGTCAAGTCTTCCATCCGTTCCCGCATTGTTGTAGTGGACTTGTTGTAGGCATCTTTCATTGCCACTGTCACGAGGTCAGAAAGTAATTCTGCGCCTTGTTCTAGCGCTTCTGGGGAAATTTCCACCCGCTTGGGTTCTTGGTTCCCACTGACAATTACCTTCACCAGTCCACCGCCGGACTCTCCTTGGATCTCCATTTGCTCCAATTCTTCTTGAAGCTGTTTAGCACCTTCTTGAACTTGCTGCGCCTTTTTGAAAGCGTCCGCGAGTTCTCTCATTTTGCCCAAACCAAAACCGAATCCCTGGCCTTTTCCTGTCATAACTGATTGTGCGCGTGTGCGTTGAATAACAAATCAAATTCAATTATAGATGCGGTCGGTAGTTTGCCTGTTTTATTACCAATAATTAACGCTGGGGATGGGGAGTGGGGATTGGGTATCGGGGACTGGGGAATGTGGGATATAAGGCTACCTCTTCCCCCCAGCACCCAGCACCCTGCCCCCCTGCCTCTTCCTCCTACCTTAACCAGCCGCCTGAAACTCACCGATCATTTTGACTTCTGGCTGTAAGCAAATAGACCAATGTTCTTTTACTTGCTGCTGGATATGACGAATGAGAGCGAAAATATCGCTGGCTTTGGCTCCGCCACGATTGACGATAAAATTAGCGTGTAATAATGCTACTTGCGCTCCGCCAATTTGGTAGCCTTTTAAACCTGTTTGTTCAATTAGCCACCCCGCCGCATAAGGTGTAGGATTGCGGAACACGCTGCCACAGCTAGGGAAATTGTAGGGCTGGGTAGTTAGTCGATGTTGTTTGTGTTGCTTGGTTACTGCCAAAACTAATGCTGGCTCAGTACCTGGTTGGAGTTGAAAGGTGGCTTGGGTAACAATGCGTTGGCAACGTCTGTCTGTAGGAGATTCGCTATTTTGCAGTGATGAACTCCGATAGCTGTAACCTATCTGGGCGGGGGTCAAAGTTTCCAATGTACCATCCGGTGAAAGTACCTCGGCGCTAACTAACATATCTGCGATACAGCTATTATGCGCGCCAGCATTCATGACTACAGCACCCCCAACAGTTCCTGGGATACCAACAGCCCACTCTAACCCTTGCCAACCTAATTTTGCGGCTTGCCATGCCAGATTGGGAATTGATTCTCCCGCCGCTACGGTTAATTGACCTGTGTGGGGATCAAAGTAACTATGGCGCAGGTGACGAGTAGAAATGACTAAGCCCGGTAATCCGCGATCGCTTACTAACAGGTTAGAACCAGCACCTAATGTTGTTACAGGTAATCCATGTTCTTGTGCATATTCAACGCTGGCTTGTAGTGCTTCTAAATTCCGAGGAGCAAAGTACCATTGGGCTGCTCCCCCAACTCGATAAGAAGTAAATGCAGATAAGGAAGCTTGTGACTTAATAGCACAATCTGTCCCTTTTAAGTAAATTATTTTACTATCCCTTGAATCTTCTGTTTCCTGCTTCTGTGTAGTTGAAGCAAAAATTGTGCAGACATTTCCATCTGCCTGGGAGATTTTCATCTTTACGTAAATTTGTGAAATTTTTACATTTAACTGCCGTAAAAATACAGCAATAGTATCAATCGATAGAATCGTTGCTAGAGGGAAACTGCACTTTTTTCCACATCTAGGATGTGGCTGTAGCAGGTTCACAAAGTGTAGTAATAACTTCAGGAATCACCTGATTTAAATTCCCCGCACCTAGAAATAGTGCTAGATCTCCGGGGCGCAGCGTTTGCAGCAAGAACTCACTCATTAAGGGCAGATTTGGTTGATAAAGCACTTGTGGGTGTAGTTTGGCTATTTCTGCTGCCAGTTGTTCACCGCTAATTTGCCCTAAATTGGGTTCGCCGGCACTGTAAATATCTGTCAGCACAACTAAATCAGCATGAGTAAATGACTCGGCAAATTCTGCCAAAAAGGTGAATGTGCGACTATAGCGATGGGGCTGGAAAATAGCCACCACTCTTTGTTCTGGCCTAGCTTGGAGGCGTGCAGCAGCAAGAGTAACGCGGATTTCACTGGGGTGGTGGGCATAGTCATCAATGAAGGTAATACCGCCAACTTCTCCCCGAAACTCAAAGCGTCGTCTTGCACCTTCAAAAGTAGCAATGCCTTTGGCAATTGTGCCAAATTCTAAACCCAAGGCGCGACCAACAGCTACAGCCGACAGAGCATTGCTGAGATTATGCCGACTGAGTAACCGCAATTTCAATACTCCCAAGGCTTTGCCTTTTTCCCAAACTAGGGCTGTAGTACCATCAGCGCGATAGTCAATATTAGTGGCGGTATAATCGGCATCTGTTTCTGGGTTGAGGCTGTAAGTAATTGTTGGTTTGAAGCGATCGCCTCCGGAGTTGCGTAGCAAATCGCGCACTTGGTAACAATCAATACAACTAATGAGTGTCTTACAACTATCGGCAAATTTTTGGAAAATATTAACTACTTCTTCTAATGTTTCGTAGTGGTCAGGATGATCAAGTTCAATATTAGTAATAATGCCAATTTCTGGGGCGTGTTTCACCAGAGAACCATCAGATTCATCGGCCTCAGCTACCAGATATTGGCTTTGCCCTAATCGCGCATTTCCTTCCCAAGCATCAACTTCACCACCGACAATAATTGTGGGGTCTAAACCAGCTTCTAACAGCATATAGCCAATCATGCTACTTGTGGTAGTTTTACCGTGGGTGCCGGCAACTGCGATGCTATGGTAATCTGAAATCAAGGCAGCTAGTACATCTGAACGATGTAAAATTGGACATCCTAATTCCAGTGCTGCTTTGTATTCCAAATTGTTGGCATTAATTGCTGTTGAACAAACAACTTGAGGCAGTGTTGACTTGCTAGCAGTAGGGAATATTTCTTCTGAGTTTAATAATACTCTATTAGCTGATTCACTAGAGCGAAAGAATTCGAGATTACTGGCCTCTTGTCTACCAAAAATATGTGTTCCGATAGATTCCAAATTGCGCGTAATATGACTAGGACGAAGATCAGAACCTGATACTGGCATTTGACGCTTTGCTAGAACGTATGCTAGGGCAGACATACCTATGCCACCAATTCCAATGAAATGGAATGGTCTGCCACTAAAATCTACATAATTACTCATTGATTAGTCCTCTTACACCACACCATAATCACAAATGACACGCGTATCATAACAGGAATTTGATTTTTACCGTAACTGCCCTTGCATCTTGTTTATACCTGATATTTGGATTATTTTCCTCTGTTGTTTTGCGGATTGAGAATGATTTTACCTTGGTTGGAGGTTTTTCCTATTTCTGAACTGTTATAAAGACTATTCTCAATAGTTTATGCTGCATCGGGACAGAAAAACTTGTAGTTTGAAATACATCTTTCTAAAATCCTTACTTGTGTTGGCTACAGTCATACATTGGTAGTGAAACTGCTGGAAAATTGCATCAAGTTCAGGGGCAAATTGGGCATCATAGTATATTTGTATTAAAATCTGGGTGAATTGAATAAAGTTTAGGCATGACTGAATGCGGCATATAGGAATCTTTGGTGGCACGTTTGATCCAATTCATTGGGGACACTTACTCGTAGCCCAAACAGCTTTGTCTCAAGTACCCCTGGAAAAGGTAATTTGGGTGCCATCACTAAACCCTCCTCATAAAAAAGCAGTTATGTTTGAACATCGCGGGGAAATGCTGAAATTAGCAACAAGCGAAAACCCAGCATTTACTGTCTCCCTAATAGAGGCAAAACGATCCGGAACTTCTTATGCCATCAATACCTTGATGGACTTATCTAGTTGTTATGCAAATACTCACTGGTACTCGATTGTGGGTTTGGATACATTTAAAACCTTACCCCGTTGGTACCGTGGACAGGAACTAGCACAAATGTGTGATTGGTTAATCGCACCCCGACTGCTAGGTGGTGAGACAATAGCTCAAAGTGAGCTAATCTGCAAGCAAGTGGAGCAACAATTCAGAGAGCAGTTGCTTACTATTGACTGGCAATTATTGAATATACCTTTAGTAGGAATTTCGTCAAGTCTAGTTCGGAAATTTTGCCGCGATCGCCAGTCAATTCGCTATTTAGTCCCAGAATCAGTCAGATCGTACATCACGACTCACAGCCTTTACTCAGATAAATCTGAATAAAATATGTGTTTTTTTTATTGATCAAACAGTTTATGGTTATTAATACCCCCCCCTTTGCGATATGATTGGGTTCAAAGATATCAATTTATAGGCATAAATACAGAGGGTAAGACACTGTGATTAGAGTCGCAATCAACGGTTTTGGGCGTATTGGACGTAACTTTGCACGCTGCTGGGTAGGCAGAGAAAATAGCAACATTGACCTGATAGCTATTAACGACACATCAGACCCTAGAACCAATGCACACCTCCTAAAGTATGACTCAATGCTTGGGAAGTTAAGGAATGCTGACATTACCGCCGATGATAATTCGATCATCATTAACGGTAAGACCATCAAATGCGTATCGGATCGCAACCCCGAAAACTTGCCCTGGAAAGAGTGGGAAATTGACCTGATTATCGAAGCAACAGGTGTATTTACCAGTCGGGATGGCGCACAGAAGCATATAAATGCTGGAGCCAAAAAGGTTCTAATCACCGCTCCTGGTAAAAACGAGGATGGGACTTTTGTGATGGGCGTGAATCATCACGACTATGACCACAACCAGCACCACGTCATTAGTAACGCCAGCTGTACTACCAACTGCTTGGCTCCCATCGCCAAAGTGTTGAACGATAAATTTGGGATCATCAAAGGCACGATGACCACCACCCACAGCTACACTGGTGACCAGCGTTTACTAGATGCTTCTCACCGGGATTTGCGACGGGCGAGAGCAGCAGCTATTAACATTGTTCCCACCTCCACTGGTGCGGCAAAAGCAGTAGCTCTGGTAATCCCAGACCTCAAAGGTAAGCTGAATGGTGTGGCTTTACGCGTACCTACTCCCAACGTCTCAATGGTAGATTTCGTAGCTCAGGTTGAGAAGCGTACGATTACTGAAGAAGTTAATCAAGCGCTCAAAGAAGCCTCAGAAGGTTCACTCAAAGGCATTTTGGACTACAGCGAACTACAATTGGTATCTTCGGATTATCAAGGTACTGATGCTTCTTCAATTATCGATTCCAGCTTGACCATAGTCATGGGTAATGACTTGGTGAAAGTTATGGCTTGGTATGACAATGAGTGGGGTTACAGCCAACGAGTTCTAGATTTGGCAGAACTTGTAGCCGCAAAGTGGGCTTAGTCCTTGGTCATTAGTCATTAGTCATTGGTCATTAGTCATCGGTGATGAATTTAATGTCAATGAGTGAAATGTTGAAATCCCTGGTCCAGAGTTAAAACTTGGTCGGGGAATTTTTTATCTTGGTCGTGCAGTATTACTTGGGAACCTGTTGTAATAGTTCCAACTATTGCGGCGCTTTCACCGAGTTTTGATACTAAAGTATGGGCGAGAAGTTCTGGTAAGCACAGCACTAATTCAAAGTCTTCACCACCATAAAGGGCATATTCCAAAGCTTTTTCTGGGGTTAGCCAGTGGTTGAAACTTGCTGGTAAGGGGATTTTTTTAGCTTCTAGGACAGCCCCAACACCACTGGTGTGGCAAATTTGTAAAATCGCATCTGCCAAGCCGTCGCTGCTGTCCATGCCGGCGATGGGGGGATGGGACGATGGGGGGTAGGATGGGAGAATTTCCCAGAGTATGGGTAAAACATCTAATCTGGGTTGCGGACGCTGGTGGGCTGCGATGAGTGTCCTTTGTTCGGCATCGGTGAGGTTTTGTCTTAATTCGGGATGCAAGAGCAATTGTAAGCCTGCGTGGGATGCTCCATGAACACCTGTAACAGCGATCGCATCACCCACTTGAGCCGCAGAACGTCGGATAATCCTCCGGGGATCAACTTGTCCAAAGGCTGTGATAGAGATAGTATTTACAGGCGATCGCACGATGTCACCCCCCACAATTACGGTATTGTATTTCTGGAGGCATTCTGTCATGCCCTGGTATAGTCTTTCCACCCAACTCACCATAATTTCTCCAGGTAGTCCCAAACCGACGGTGATTCCTAGAGGATCAGCCCCCATTGCGGCTAAATCGGATAAATTAGCAGCCACAGCCCGCCAACCAGCATCTTCTGGGGATGTGGTGACATTGCTAAAATGCACGCCATCAACGAGGACATCTGTGGTAACTACTAAAGATTTATCTGGTGCAGTTACAAGTACTGCCGCATCATCGCCAATCATTCCTGGGGGACAGAAACGCTGCAATTTTTTTAAAATACCTTGTTCGCCAATATCTTTAATTTTAGTCATTGGTCAATCAATTTTAGATTTTAGATTTTAGATTTTAGATTTTGGAAAAAAAAGAGGAGCGTAATTCACAACTCCTCAAACTTTCATATTTACTCAGGACTCAGAACTAAGAAATCTTTTAGGCTGCTTGGGGCTGAACTAAATTTTCTATTCCCTGAATTACGGTTGCGGATTCAATTTTGTCACCTTCTTTGAGCTTATCCAAAATTTCTTTGCCTTCGGTGAGATAACCAAAAACGGCATAGCGCCCGTCTAACAAGTTTCTTCCCGCCGGAGTGAGTTCTGGCTCAAACAAAAAGAAGAAAAATTGCGAGGAACCGCCATTGGCTTCCGTTTCGGGGCGAGCCATCGCCAATGCGCCAAAGGAAGAAAAAGGCAAAACTGGCATATCCAGATAACGCCCAGCTTCTTCGAGAGTAATGCCATAGGTGGGTTGGTCGTCGCCTTCAACCAAAATTTCTAAAGGAACGGCACGGTATTTGTCAGTTTTGGGATCTATGAAACCTACTTCTTTTCCCGGTGGGTCTCCAGTTTGGAGGACGTAAGATTCTTCAGAACGGGTAAATTCTAAGCCGTCATAAAAACCTCGCTGGACTAAATCGACAAAGTTACCGGCTGTGACAGGGGCGCTATAACCATCGACCACCATAGTCAGGTGGCCTTTGTTGGTCTTCATTGCCACTGTGGCGCGACCTTTGAGTTGAGGGAGGTTATTGTACTCAGAAGGCACTTCAAAGGGGAATTCAGTCACCATTGACTCTTCTAACTGGGTGACTATATCCAGCAGTTTGTTTCTACCTTCAAGAATTTGTTCTTTGTCTTTAACTTTTACCGATTCTTGCAGTGAATCTACGCCGGATTTCAACTCAGCAATCCAAGCTTCGGCTTGGGGTTGGCGTTCTGTGGGAACGCTTGCTAGGATTTGGTTAGGTTGATCGAGAATGCGTGAGGCTGTTTTCAGATCGCTAGACATAGCACCCCAGCGTCGATTTGCCCGTAGTTGGGTAGCGATATCTTCTAAACTGGCTTGCAATCGCCGTACTGGTTTATTCTCTATGGGGAGTGCATACCTTAATAAAGCCTTGCCTTCAGTAATGGCATTTCCAGATGGCAGGGCGGCGTTACTAGGAGGAGTCCAGGTAGCTGTATTTATGCCTAAAAATATTGTTACTAACAATATTGTGGTTAGGCTGTTCTTCAGCCAGGATTTTAATATGTTAAACATGATGGAATAACTCAATTGCAACATGAAATTGTTGACTAGGCTTCACCCATCAATCATCTTCCCACAGTACGAGTGCTGAGTAATCGCTTAATTAAGGATGAGGGATGATAAAAAAACTAAAATTGCCTGCCAGAACCCAGTCTGGAGTCTCTAGTCCCCAATCAATTGATTAATTACTTGGCGATTAATGACTAATTACGACCCTTGAAGGGTACAATAAATGCCGATTGTCTTCCCAAATTTAAAAGCTTCATGATATCTAGTAACGACTTTCGACCCGGTGTGTCAATTGTATTAGACGGGAATGTATGGCGAGTGGTCGAATTCCTCCACGTTAAGCCAGGCAAAGGCTCTGCTTTTGTACGGACTAAACTCAAAAGCGTCCAAAGTGGCAGTGTTGTAGAAAAAACGTTCCGAGCTGGGGAAACAGTACCTCAAGCGAATCTGGAAAAAAGCACGATGCAGCATACCTATAAAGAGGGCGATGAGCTTGTCTTTATGGATATGGAAACCTACGAAGAAGGCAGATTAACTGTGGCGCAAATTGGCGATCGCGTCAAATACCTCAAAGAAGGTATGGAAGTTAATGTGATTCGTTGGGGTGAGCAAGTGCTAGAAGTGGAACTACCCAACTCTGTGGTTTTGGAAATTGTCCAAACAGATCCGGGTATCAAAGGTGATACGGCTACAGGTGGAACTAAACCAGCTACTCTGGAAACAGGCGCAATTGTCATGGTTCCGTTGTTTGTTGCTCAAGGCGAACGTATCAAAATTGATACTCGTGAAGATAAATATCTCGGCAGGGAATAAGTTGACTCTGTTCCCAGAAGCAATGTTGATTTGAGTCCCTATTTTTAGGGATTAAATCCCTGCCAAACTTAAAATTTTGATTTATGGTTAGGTCGAGGTAATAAAAACTGTGCCATTGGAATTTAATGAAATCCGCCAACTGCTGGCAACTATCGCCCAAACAGATATTGCTGAAGTAACGCTCAAAAGCGATGACTTTGAACTAACGGTACGTAAATCGAGTCGGGATCAACTTACCGCACCTCCTAATCAGATCGTGGAGGTGGGAACAAGTCGCGTTGTGGAGAGTGCTGTAACTGCTTCTAGTGTGCAGGTGTCAGCAAATCCCCCTTCAACCATTGATAAGAGATTAGTAGAAGTGCCTTCGCCGATGGTGGGAACCTATTACAGCGCTCCTGCACCAGGTGAAGCACCTTTTGTGAAAGTGGGCGATCGCGTCCGCAGTGGTCAAACAGTCTGTATCATTGAAGCTATGAAGCTGATGAATGAAATTGAGGCTGAGGTATCCGGGCAAGTCATGGAAATTCTTTTACAAAATGGCGAACCCGTGGAATATGGCCAGGCTTTGATGCGAATTAACCCCGATTAGGTTTAATCTATATATCAAGATGGGTAATTGGTAAAATTTTTCGGTTCTGGCGGGCAACACAGACTTCCCTGGCAAATGTTTTTCAACACCCGAAGGTAATGTGGCAAGCCCAAATCCTTAGCCGCCGCAGTGTAGGGTTTTGCGCTTACTACCGGGTAGAAGATCACATGAAAATGAAATTGTATCATCGGGTGTGCGATGGGCTACGCCCCGCCGGAGGCGATCGATCGCCTGGCCGCAAGGCTAGAAAAACCAGCTTGCAGCTTTCGCGTCCTGAATGGCAAAAGCTGAATCAGTTGTCAGTTATCAGTGAACAGTAATCAGTACCTAGACTGATAACTGATAACTGATAACTGTTAACTAAACTAAAGCGGATAATTTTGCTCAAAGCTTTCACGAGTCAATGGCTGTTGTAATTCCACTCCTTCGCCACCTAACACATCCAACTGCTCCCCGTCTACCTCAATGTATACTTTAGCGTTTGGATCTAATGTTGTAGCAGTATAAACAACTTGTCCGATGCGACCAATCATCGAAGCACTACCGCCACCCGTGGTAAAATCCTCAGATAAATTAACGTGAACCTCATTATTTTCCCTCTTCAGCCCCAGCAACTTGGTTCCTGGGGGGATGGTTGTAGAATCTGTCCCTTCTGTTGGTCCTGCTAATAAAGTTTGGAATGCTTGTTCTAAAACTTGGTTGGGTTGTGTCGCTGCTATTTGAATTGGCTGGGAAACCAAATCGAAGCCTGTAGCGGTTGATTTTAGCCAATAAACACGAGGCGTTTGCTCTTGTGTTTGCTGGTTAGTTGGTGGCTTGTTGGGCTGGGTAATGGTATGAGATGGGTTGGGTGTAGGAGACTGGTTGGAAGCAAGCCAAGCTACACCACCACCCACCGCTAGAACTGCGGCTGAGACTGCTGCAATTACACCTGAAGAAATACGTTTAGATCCTTGTTGGTTGTTCATATTTAAAACCTTATTGACTGAGGACTGAGTTCATGTGGTTCAGAGGAGCAACCTGGTTAAAGACGATATCGATGCGTGGGGAGTTTCTTCAAATCTAAAGATGCGTTGATTTATGAAAATTCTTGACTGGATATTTTGCCTATTTTCATACATTTCTGGGGTTTGAGATGAAGATCCTCTTGCTTAGGCTATTTCAGCAATTTGTCATCTTCCAACCCATAGTAACTTTATTTCATCTTTAATTTTAGGTTGACAGTTCTAGTCCGTCACCTGAACCTTAATGTAAATATAATCGTTTATTGAAATACGGATACTAACAGGGACTACAAGAAGATATTTCAGATTCTGCATTCTCACTATTGGTGAAATTCAATCTCCACAGGGATGACGTATCTAAACTTCTGTGTACTTATCCTGAATTCGGGAATCGGTTCCTTTAATATATTAATCAAAGTCCCAATGGCTATTTCCTGAAATTTGCAGGTAAATACTTACACAAATTTATACTTAATCTTTTTCAAGTTCTTCTTAAATGATCAAGTATAGATATTGAAATAATTTCAAATTCTGTGTTGTGTTGATTGAGGTCAAACCAAGCTACCAATTAACCAATTATATTATATTAATAATTAATCCCTCATTTGTGGTTGCTATGATTGTCACTGCTTCGACCCACAAGATTACTTGGGAACTGTTGCCTGAAGATTTCATTTTAGATGATGAACCTGTGGATAATGTCAATCAACCATCCTTAGCAGCTGCACTGACTGAAAGTCTACAACTGGCAGGAAAACTCCCAGAAAATGCCCTCGCTACGACCAATTATGGCATCTGTGCCACAGTGAATGACAAAATTGTGGTAAAAGCACCTGATTGGGCTTACGTGCCACGAATTACTGTACTTAGAGAGCAAGTCAAGCGCAGCTATACCCCTCATAAACAGGGGGAAATTCCCGTTGTGGTGATGGAATTTCTCTCAGATACTGATGGTAGTGAATATTCTAATAAACTGACTTATCCTCCGGGGAAATGGTTTTTTTACGAACAAGTTTTACAAGTTCCCAATTACCTGATTTTTGAACCTGACAACGGTGTTTTAGAAGTGCATCGTTTACATGAGTCTGGAAAATATCAATTACGTTCTTCTGATGAAAATAACCGTTATTGGTTGGAGGAAATGGAATTATTTATTGGTGTGTGGTCAGGAAAACGAGAAAATCGTCAAGGTTACTGGTTGAGGTGGTGGGATAAAGAGGGTAATTTATTATTGTGGGGTTTTGAGTTGGTGGAGCAAGAAAGGCGAGAAAAGGAAGCTGCTTTGCAACGTTTACAAGAGTTAGAAAAACGATTGCGGTATGCTGGAATTGAAAATTCAATCTTATGATTCAGAAAAGTGTTGTGCTGCTGATAAAGCTTCTTGCTTAATTTGTGAACTATAGCAATCCTATCTTTTTTTCTCCCTCTGTGATCTATGGAAAAACGAACCGCCAAGTCGCCAAGGTCGCCAAGGGAAGAGGGTTTAATAGGCTTTTTGCATTAGTTGCATCCATTTTTAATAATTTGGGAAGTAATTAAGCCTAAGTAATTTTAGTGCTAAATTTTAACTGACGGCAAAATCTGTATACTTTCTTCTTGTTGGTGAGTGAAAGGCTAATACAATATCTTGTTTGGGTACACCTAAATCTAAGAAGTCTTGAGCAATTCTTCTCTCAGTTCCATTATGTTGTATCCAAATTTTCCCATCTTTAATATCAATATGTAACATAATCCCGTAAATGCGCTTTTCTCCATCCCAACCTACAGTCATTAATTGATAATGGTTATTTTCTCTATCAATAACTAACTGTATTTCTACATCTCCATAAGAGGGTTTATATTGACTGTATTCTTTGAGGATGTTTTCAATGTAATTACGATATTTTTCTAATTTATCCATTGAGATATTGCAATCCTCATCTGATTTGCAAATACTGAGAGGGTCAGATCCCCGACTTCTTGAAGAAGTCGGGGATCTTTGTTGGTGGTGCAAAAGATGTATGTTATGCTTCTAGCGCTGTTTTAATCCACTGTTGGAGTGTGTTGACTACTTCCTCAATGGCTATTTCTTGAGTTTCACGGGTGGCGCGTTTTACTACTTCTACTTTGCCATTGTTAATAGCTCGACCTGTAACTATTCTGTAAGGTATCCCAATTAAATCGGCATCTTTGAATTTTACCCCAGCGCGTTCGTCTCGGTCATCAAGTAATGTTTCTACACCTGCTTTATTCAGTTGAGTGTAAAGTTTTTGGGCGATTTCGACTTGTTGAGCATCTTTGATGTTGGGAATTGTGACGATCGCATGATAAGGTGCGATCGCTACTGGCCAAATAATCCCATCTTTATCATAAGATTGCTCTACAGCCGATTGTGCCAACCTGGAAACACCCACCCCATAACAACCCATGAATAGAGGATTTTCTTCCCCTTGTTCGTTTGTATACGTTGCGCTCATGGCTTGGGAGTATTTTGTCCCCAATTGGAAAATATGCCCGACTTCAATTCCTCTGGCTGTTTGTAAGGTTTGTTCGGGGTCATGAACCGCGCGATCGCCTGGTCTAGCCTTGCGTATATCTACTACTAATTCAGGTAATTTAAACTGCTCATCCCAATTAGCCCCAACAACGTGATAGCCAGTTTCATTCGCACCTGTAACGAAGTTTTTTAACTCAACGGCTGTTTTATCTACCAACCGGACAAACTGAGAATGAAACTGTTTATTAGCAGTAATATATTCATCTTCAATATCAGGCGCAATATAACCTAAAGGTAAAGATTTAGCCGCCCATGTTTGCTGCATTTCGGCATTGGGTACATCTAAAGCAATAATAGCTTTAGCACCGTAATTAGGAGCTAATTTGGTCAATTCATTTTGTAACTTGACTTCATTAACTTCTTGATCACCCCGAATATTCACCAATACCAAAACCGTCATGCTATTATCATAAACGGTTTGGTAAAGGACATTTTTGACAATTTGCGTAGGAGAACATTTGAGAAAATTACAAACTTTTTCTATAGTTTCTGTTCCTGGTGTTTCCCGTTTTTCATAACTTGTAAACGGCGAAACTTCCGCATCACTTGCTAAAGAAACGGCTTTTTCGACGTTAGCAGCATATTTACCATCTTCAGTGTAGAGAACTTCATCTTCTCCCGCATCCGCCAACACCATAAATTCTGTAGAACCAGAACCGCCAATAGCACCAGAATCAGCTTCTACAGCCCGGAATGCTAAACCAGAACGGCGTAACATATTGCTATAGGCTTGATACATATCTTGGTAGGTTTCCTTGAGGCTAACTTCATCCACATGGAAAGAATAGCCGTCTTTCATGATAAATTCTCTTCCCCGCATCAAGCCAAAACGGGGGCGAATTTCATCGCGGAATTTGGTTTGAATTTGATATAAATGTAACGGTAGTTGCCGATAAGAGCGAATCATATCACGAGCAACAGTCGTGATGACTTCCTCATGAGTCGGTCCTAATCCTAATTGTTGCTCACGACGGTCAATGAGGGAAAACATAATTCCCTCGGCTTTGGTGTAGGTGTCCCAGCGTCCCGACTCCTTCCACAATTCCGCCGGTTGTAATTGGGGTAAGAGACATTCTTGTGCGTTTGTGGCGTTCATTTCTTCCCGGACAATTTGGGAAACTTTTTGTAATACTCGCCACATCAAAGGCAGATACGCATAAATACCGCTACCGATGCGACGAATGTAACCCGCCCGGAGTAATAGTTTATGACTGGGAATCTCCGCATCAGCCGGATCATCCCTGAGTGTGACGAATAACATTTGTGACAGTCGCATCTTTATTTTCCCTTTCCAGAATTATTAAAATTGGTTAAGTCTATAATTTTCCATCAATCAGGAGCAAATTACCTTGTCAGATATAATTTATCAAGCACAAGCACCCCTAGAATTTATTCCTCCAGCCTTCAATCCCTTGGTTCTGAAAGGCTTTCATCTGTTGCTACCGAGTTGGATTAATTGGCAAACAGCTATTACCCAAATTGAAGCAGATAATGTAGAGGTGTTGGTGGATCTTTATCGCCAGTTTCAAGAGGGTAAAGTCCGCTTTTTGTTGGCATTTCGCCATCCTAAAACAGATGATCCCTTTTGTTTGACCTATTTGTTTTCTCAACTCGTGCCAAAAGTAGCACGAAAGCAGAACACAGCGCTACACTTGCCAATTCATGCTCATTTTATCTATGATCGGGGTATTCCTCTCTGGGCGGGTTCCTATGTCGGTTGGATTGCTTCGCGTTTGGGTGGGACTTCCATTCAACGGGGTAAGGCTGACTGGACGGGGTTACGTTCGGCGCGTGATTTGTTTGCTAACGGTCAATTTCCGATGGCTGCTGCGCCAGAAGGTGCTACTAATGGTCTGTCGGAATTTCTCAGTCCTTTGGAACCGGGTATCGCCCAATTAGGCTTTTGGTGTGCGGAAGATTTGCAAAAGCAGGAACGCTCGGAACAAGTTTTAATTGTACCAGTTGGGATTAAATATGATTATGTGGCTGCTCCTTGGAGTGCGATCGCCAATTTATTAAGCGAATTAGAAGCGTCTAGCGGCTTGATGGTGCATTCGGGACAGCAAAATGAGGTGAGCTGTCTGGAGTCACTTTATCCCAGGTTGTTGACCTTAGCAGAACACTTGCTTTCGTTGATGGAACAGTTTTACACCAGATTTTATCATCAAACGTTGCCGGATGCTAAAACTATAGAAGCAGAAACAACTGACCGGAATGCAGCTTTAGTCATCCGGTTACAAGCTTTATTAGATACAGCTTTACGCATATCCGAGGAATATTTTAACTTACTATCTAAAGGACAGTTAAGCGATCGCTGTCGGCGGGTAGAACAAGCTGGTTGGAATTATATATTTAGAGAAGAGTTTAAGGATATCAAAGCATTGAGGTTTGTAATTGAATTACTACCACCCTTGGCTCGTGGATGAATGTGTTCAACTTGAAAAGGAACGTCTTTCACTCCACAGTAGGCACATTGTCTATCCCATTTTTCTAGTAAGTATTCTCTGGTTTCATAACCAGCAAGAGTACCTTGCTGATACTCCTTACCTTGAATATCAGGATTAGCCATTAACTGCATATCAAAACGTACAAGTTCCTGACTGATAACAACAAAATGGGCGATTTTACTTAGCTTTTTAACCCAAGTTTTAATGTTCTCAATTCGACTTTGCAAACTTGGTGCTAACCAGCCTAAAGAGCGTGTCTTATTCAAAAACCTCGGCTTTCTGTAACGAGTTTTTCTACCACGTCTAGAACGTCTTAACTGTCGCCTAGAGGTTAAAGCATCTCGAATTACAAAACCTCTATGTTTTAATTCAGCAGCAAATACAACCTCACCAGTAGCATCGTTGATTAACGCTATTCCTGTATGCTTTGCCCCTGGATCAATCTTTAATCTTAGAGGTGATACCGAAAAATCTGGGCGAGATTCTTTTAAGATAATTGTGAAAGGAAACCGTCTAAAAACTGCTGCTTTACCATTTCTTAATAGTTGTCTAGCTTGGGCTGAATGAATTGGATTTAATGGTTGTTTGTCGGTGTCAATTACAAATACTTTGGACATAAAGTCCCTCCTTGCGGGTAATGTTAGCCTCGTCAATGTTTTAAGAGCTTTTTAGATTTGCAACACTGTTTCAGTGACTTTAAAACTGTTTAATTGCAAATGACAGAGCAGGGAACTGGCTTCGCATTCCAGGGTGTCGTGACTCAAAAAACGTAGTCAGTTAAGACTTAGACTGGTCAGTACAGCTTGTAATTTCTTACAAGCTCAGTCCCTTTAGGGCTGAGTTACTGACCTCACAACTTAATCTAGTTCCCCGCCCTTGCTCTCTTGCAAAAGATAGGTGTAGCGACCTTAGTATTGCGGGTCGCTACAGATAGGGATACAGCAAAATCGCAATATCTGCTTTTTTTACGGAAACCCTGATTAAATTGGTTCAAATATCCCGTCCTCAATCATTAATTCAAGAGTTTGTTTGTCCAGAAGAGATTCAATTACCCATCCGTTGCCTTCATATCTTCCGTGACGGTAGCACTGTTGCCTAATTTTTTCTCGCTCTGCTTGCTGTCGTTTACTCCATTGTTTTGGGTCTAAATTAAGTTTCAAAACTTTACTGTTGACCTCCATAGTAATAAAAAGATTAAGTGCCTGGATACATTCGTCTAAAGTTTCTTCTGTTACCAAAATTGAGTTTTCTGGTTCTATTTCGTCAATTTCCCAAGCTAGCCACTCTTCACATAACTCGAATATTCCTTCTTGATAATAATTAGAGTTTTCTAGTTGGGAAGGAATTTTGCGTTTTGAGTCTAGCTGAATTACTTCAGCTAAAGGTTTTTTCTTTGCCATTGATGATACCCTTTGATGTTTGATGTTTACCTAACTGTGTGAGAATGCCCCCACCAAGCTGGCGCGGTGTAGCGGCGAGAGGATGTCAATTGTTTTTATAGTCTAATAGATTGTCACCACCTCACTCCCTCAAAAGTGGTGAGCATTGGTTGGGGGTTTCTAAGTAAGTCCTATGATTCATCCCCCAGTAAAGCTTCGAGTTTACTCAGGAGGGTTTCTAGTTTCTTTTGCTTGGCAGGTTGTTCCCAGAGTTTACGCTTGTTAATGCTCTGGGTGACGTTTTTGAGACGCTCTGGTATTTGGTTGGGTGATTTTGCGGATGGGGGTTGAGCCGATTGGGTGTTAGCAGCGATTTGTGCTTTGATTTCATTTAAAGACCAGTTGTGTGCGATCGCTTGGTCTAAGAGTTGTGTACAGAGAGCATTATCTTTAATCCGTGCCAAGGCTTGTGCTTTGGTATACTCCAGTTTGCCCTCTCGCAGTGCTGTTAAAATCTCCAGCGGCAGATTGAGTAAAGGTAGGCGCTTGGTGGTGAAGGACAGCCAATTCATCATTCCCAAGCTTTCAAACACCTCTTGTACCTTTTTTACTTTCTCTTCATCTGGGTTAGGAGAAACGTTTCTCCTAGATTCTTTTTCCTCAGTGATGCCGGAGTCAGAAGAAACATTTTCCCTAGCTTCATCCTTTAGTTGTGACTCCTCAGTTAAGGAAACGGAAGTATCCGCATCTTGTGAAACGTTTTTCGTAGATTCTGTTTCTTCAGTGATGCTAGAGTCAGGAGAAATATTTTCCCTAGCTTCATCCTTTGGTTCCGTTTCCTTAGTTTCCTCAGTTAAGGAAACGGAAGTATTCGCGTCTTGTGAAACGTTTTTCCGAGATTTCTTAAGTGTGGTTGTTCCTGAGTTGGGAGAAATGTTTTTCCCAGATGCGGTAGCATCTATTATTTCCGAGTTAGGAGAAACATCGCTACCAGGTTCTGTCTCGTTATTTAGAAGAGATTTAGGAGAAACATCGCTACCAGATTCCGTCTCATCGGTTGTTTCGGAGTTAGGAGAAACGTTTCTCCTAGATTGTGTTTCTTCAGTTATTTCTGAGTGAGTCAAAAAATTACTAGAAGATTCTGAAGTTGTTTCTCCGTTTTCGGTAGGTGAAACAGAATCACTCAGGTCAGTCGAAACATGACCAGGAGATTCCGTCTCATCAGTCGTTTCTGAGTGAGTCGAAACGTTTCTCCTAGATTGCTCTTCAGAGTCTTTTAACGGCTTTTCACCTTTGCTACTGGCATTTTTCATCCGGTACAGCAGGGATTTGACCGCTTCCACATCCGACTCTAAGCGAATAGCCAAAAGATGCAAGATGCCTTCCGTTTCTTCAACTGGGTTGAGGTCTTGTCGTTGCAGGTTTTCAATCAAGGCTAACTGAAAAGCCTGGTCATCGGATAACTCACGTACAACCACTGGCACTTCTTCCAGTCCTGCTTCTGTGGCTGCGCGATAACGGCGTTCTCCTGCTACTAATTCGTATTTCCCGGCTGTTTTCCCTCCTGTCAGTGGACGCACCAAGAGGGGATGGAGGATGCCGTGCTGTTTAACTGATGCAATTAATTCTGTTAATGCTTGGGGGTCAAAGTAGCGTCTGGGTTGCTGTGGAGGCAGGTGAATGTCTTGGAGTTTGACTTTGCTTTCAGCAGCGGGTGGAGTGTCAGCTTCCACTGGGGATAACCAAGGGGCTGGGGGTGGAGTGGTAATTTGACCAGCAAAGGGTTTTTCGGTGCGTTTGCGTACCATTGTAGGGAATGTGGTTGGATTGGGGACAGAAATGGGAATGCTGCAATAAATGGGGTGAAATGAGCAGTGATACTGAAACTTCCGCTAAGAACTTAATGAGCCACTTTCAATAGTGCGATAGCGAACGCGAGTGCGTCCCGGAGGGAACTAGCGCTGCTGGAAGTAGATAGCGAAGCGCGATCTAGGAATCGCTAGGAATAAAACTGTACCAATTGAAGTCTCGGAAATTTAGAAGCCTCAAAGCCTTATTCCGCTTTGAGTCCTTTTGTGACTCGACATCTGAAGCGGTACGGTAATTATATGGTGAATCTGCATAATATTCCTCAGCCGTTGGAGGTGGCAATCTCTTTACCTCCTGAAATTTTTCAAATCTAGATATAGCAAGGGTTACAGCCTTAGCGCAAGTTTCTATACGATTGCTCATTTCCCCCCATTACCAGGACTTTGAGCGATGAAAACAGGTTTAGGTTTATATAGCGGACTCCAGAGCAGAAGCAATTTCTTTAAGGATAGCAACAGCAGGATGTTTGGGGTCAAATACTGCTAGAGGCGCACGTTCTTCTGTGGCATCGACAAAAGCGGTAGCTCTGGGGATGGGTGGGAAGATTCGACCCCATGCTGAAAGTTGTGCTTGGATGGCTGCTAATGCTCGTTTATCGGCTGAGTTTTGTTGAGCATAGCGGGTGGGAACAAAGCCTGCGATTTGTAATTTGCGGTTGGGTTTGTTTTTAACTTGAGTGATGGTTTGCAAAAGTTCGTCTGTTCCCTCGAAGGCTTTGAGATGGGTTTCGATGGGGACGAGGACGTGGGTGGCGGCGACTAGGGAGATATAAGAAAGTAATCCTAAGCTGGGGGGACAGTCAATAAGGATGAAGTCGTAGGCATCTAGAACTGGTTCTAGAGATTCTTTGAGGCGCAAGTCGCGCATGGAGGCACTGACTAGCTGCATTTCAGCTCCACTCAGGAGTCGGTTAGCTGGTGCTATGTCCATGCCATGAATGCCGGAATGAATTGGTAATGGCTGTTCGTCAATAATGGCATCAGCTACGGTTTTTTGTAATTGAGATGGGACTAAGCCCATGAATTTGGTTAAGGAGGCTTGGGGGTCGATGTCGATGAGAAGGACACGATGTTTTTGTTGGGCTAGGTGGTAGCCCAGGTTTTGGGTGAGTGTTGATTTGGCGACACCACCTGCTTGGTTAAAGAGGGCTATGATGCGACACTGTTCTTGAGGATTTGACACTGGCTTTCGTTCCTAAAGGTAGGATGGCTTGAGTGAATTGGCTCGTTTTTATTATCCAGTTTATAAAATATGGTACACAGTTTAAAAGCACACTACTTCCTTGAGTGCTTTTAGGGGTTTAATGTCCTAATTTGTGAGGTATAAAATGCCCTGCTAGTAACGAAATAATAAGACTTTTAGGCGATAGAGAACATAATGTTTTAGGTTGAATTATGGACACAAGTTTCAATTGTGAGTCATAATCTGACCAAGAGTTTTTTTAAGTTGATGCAAGGGTTCCACAAGAAAATATTTTTTGATCCACCACTAATTCTGAACTTTGGTCATTAGATATGCCTCTACTTGGTAATGTCTCTGTTTTTCCCGCCTTAATTACTACTCGCTAAGCAGTTACAAATTAATTTATAATTGGTTATTACTCCCGGTTCGCCCATTTTTGCGAGAGATAGAAGAATTCTACTCAGGAGTAAAAGATTGACCACTAAGCTGAGTATAAATAGTAGGGGGAAACCCAAGTAAAACAAGAATACGCTGCTGCAAAGAGGAAAGAGTAGTTAAATGAGTGTAGACTTCGTTGTTAACCTCAATTAATATCAATGTGATTTCTTTAAATGCAGCAAGAAGCATTTCAGCAGTAGGACGTGCCGTTTTGCGCTGAGGATTACCAGCATAAAGTCCAGCCAATTTTTCTTGATTTTTGTCAAGATGGCGACGAACCTGAAACTCTAAAAGAGTCAAAACTCGCAAACCAATTGAAAGTAGTCGGATCAAACCAGTAATATGGTCTTCACGTTGTAAATAAATTGGAGTTAAAGAAAGAGGAAAGCCTTTAAGTCGAGCAAATCCTCGTTCTGTCAAATACTCATCTCTATAAGCACGAACTGCTTGTTTCAAACTCAGGTTAGCTTCAGTTTCATTAGTGACATAAACTCGCCAGCCTAACAGTTGAACTTGTTGTTTAACCGCATCTTCATTAATTTTAAAATCCAAATTAAAGGAAACTTCTTCTACTATTTGAGATTGACGTTCTCCATATTGTCTTTTAACTTTTTCAACTCGCTGAGTTTGAATATCAATTTCAAATAATCCTCCAGTCCGATAACGCTTGAGAATCTCAGCTACAGATAACTCCCACTCTGGAAATTATGTCAGCTTTTTCTTGCCGCGTTTGGGGATTTTTAGTTGTTCAAGAGCATGAACGGTTTTCTGTATGCGTTCACGTAGATATTTTTCCTCTGTCTGGGCAATGGCATAAGAACGGACTACTAATTGTCGCTCTTCCCAAGATATTTCTTGCTCGTTAATCTTTTCTTTTTGGAGCAATTTTAGTTCAAATCCTTCAGCAATCTCTCTCGTTTTTCCATCTGCATAATCATAATTGATAGTTGTCAATTCTTGTTTTTCATCCCAAACTGGTTGCAGATATTCTCTTAATTTTTCTGTCGGTGTTTGCTTGGCATTTAAAGGACATAGATAAAAATCTCCCCCTGATACAATATGGGTTCTTGTCCCCATTGATGCCATTTTACAGTCCCCAATATACAGTAATCCTGACTGTTTTAGCGTCGAACGGACTCTCTCAATTGCTGGGATATATAAAGGGTCATCTGCTTTTTCTCCCGATAATATTTCCGTTGCTATTGGCATTCCTAATGGGTCTAATGTTGATAGCATGATTTTGACTTGTGCCAAATCTGGACGATGGTCTTTGCTATGACCCCACTGAAATAGCCCTTCAGTATTCACCCCGCAATAACTTGAAGCTGTTGTACTATCCAGTCGTACCCGTTCTGGTTTGATATCATACACTTGCAACAAATTACTTCCTAGTTCTTCTTCAAACGCATACCAGTTCTCGTCACAGTTAAGGTAACGCAATACTGCTTCTAATCGGTCATCGGTTAGGTCAAGTTCGTTTAAGCTTTCACCAATCAATTTTTTCAATGTTTCTAACCGTTTACCAGCCCAGGCTTGAACTTGATTTAAACGGTGGTCTGCTTGCGATAAGATATGTGTTAACCAGATCACTGCTACATTCCCCAAGCTTTGTCCTCGCCAATTTCCATGGGTGGGGAAGTTTTTATCTATTAGCTTTTGTACACCCATCCGTTCTATCTGTGTGAGTAGTACGGGTATGTCATCTACTCGTTCGTTTGTAATTATGGATTCAGTTGCCATAACGTCGAACATATACTTACCTAGCTTATTTTGTATAACCTGTCTCTGATTATACTTTTATCTGCACATTTTTCCTAACTCCCTAAAAAATGGGCGAACCGGGAGTTATTATCTTCATTTATGAAAAATTAGAGGTTTACAAAGCCAACTTTCCGCAGTCAATTTTTTCTAAAATACTTCCCTTTTTCATGTAAGGCTTTAACTCCTCAGTTACATACACTTCCCTAACTATTCCTTCCACTACAGAGAAATTTTTAGTAATTTCTTCAAATTCATGAAGAAACTTTTCACTATCTGTAGGAACTTCCTGGAAGCGTAAAATTGTTGAATGAATAGATATTGGCGTATCTAAGTCATAATCTCTATTATCACCTTTTAAGATATTCAAAGCTTCCTTTCGTATTTCATATATCTCTCCTCCAGGATTGTATATCGGGAAGAATGCAGCAGACCTTAATAATACTGGAGAATCAATAAATATTTTAATTGGTTTGTGCTGGACTATGTTTTCTATTCTCATTTTTAACAGTTTCAAGATATCAGGATCTAAGCATTTTTTAATTTTATTCAGCGTTTTTTTAAAGTTAATAACTGTTACGATTGTAATGTGTGTTTGGGTATATGGATATATATAAGCACCTTCTAGTTCTTGCAATTTCTCATACATTTCCTCATAAATTTCCCTGATTTCTGTAGGCAGAGGCCAAGCACAAGCAATATTAACTCCGTAAACATCCCTATCAATTTCTCCACCAACTAATTCATCCTTCATAAATCCATATTCTTGTATTTCTTTACGGAATAAGGCTCTTGTTTCTTCAGAAAACTTTTGTAACATATTAGGACTCCTATTTGGTTATTTATAGCTGGTGTGGTGTGTCCATACCAAACTCAGTAGTTATCTATCCTGCTTTTCCCACTATCTCTACGTGAATTAACTCATACATTAAATCCGGTTACTATACTAATCTTCAAGCAATACTGTTCGGTTAAGGGGAGATAGAGGGTAAAGTCAAAGAAATTTTGTTCGCGTATAGATTACGAGAACAACAAAAGCTAAAAAAGTTGCTTATACCTAACAAAAGGCACGTATAAAAAACTTAATTGTCAATTGATGAGAATATCCTTAAACCGTGGAACTATAAATTGAGAATGAAAAATTTAAAGCATCAAAATGGATATATTCAACTTGCCTGTTTAACAATTTGAAAAGATAGTTGTTGTCGAGGAGTACCATGATTTCGATGACTTCGTTTTTTACTCTTAAACTTTGAGCGGGCTTTTTTGACTACTCTGGGATTACTTCTATGTTGTCGTAAAGGAATTTCCAAATCTGAGATTTCGGCAATTAACCAACTGTAATATGTGTTGATATCCAGTTGATTATTTATCTGACGCTGAAACTCAGGAATCGCCCGACGAATCACTCGGAGACTGCCAACAAAACTTAACCTTAATGGAGAAATATTCTTCAAAGTAGCACTTTGAAACATTAAACAACGGAGGCAATAATGTGCCAACAACCAACCATAAATTTCTTGGACTACTTCACGAGGATTCTTAGAACGGATATGTGTTTTTCGACCATTCAGATGGATTTTCAACTCATCTAAAGTATTCTCTGCCTCCCAACGTTGATGATATTCTTGCGCTAACATCAAAGCCGGAAATTTAGCAGTATCCATTAAATTTGTAGTTCACGGGCAGAGAGAAATCTAACTGCAAATACTGAACAATACACATATTTCCGAAGATTACTCTTATCTTTAGCTTATCTTCTGTTTTTTCATACAGAATACTAAGCATAATATTACTAAATATTACTAATTATTACTAAAATATCAATGAAGCTTATGAAATATTCAATAATCCCGTTAAAATCGCACAATTTGCTTATATTTCAACAGATTTATTCAGAAAATTTACGGAACATTTACTAAGTATTAACCAAATATTTACTGATATTAACCCAATATTTAATACATTAATAATCAACGAATCTTTCTACAATCAAGTCTATAAAACAATTATCTACTAAGTGTTGACTAAATACATTCATGCTTGATAGATTACTTACGTGAAAGTTCCTGACATCATTGGGTCAATTAAATACGTGCTAAGGAGTAATATATGAGCCAAAGTCGGACTACAGTAAACTTCGTTACTTCCGAGACTGTTTCTCAAACCTTCTACGATGTAGTCATAGTCGGAGCGGGAGTAGCTGGAGCCATTGTTGCCAAACAACTTAGTGAGCAAGGAAAGCGGGTTTTAATCCTGGAAGCGGGAACTGGTTATGGTTTAACCCTTGAGGGCTTTCAAGGTCACGTTGATACCTTCTATGGCGCAGTAGACAAGAACGCCAACTCCCCTTATCCCGTAAACCGTAATGCCCTTAGCCCCACTGATGGAGCTAATCATTATTTTGAAGAAAAAGGACCATTACCTCTTAGCGGTTCTTATACAAGGGTATTGGGCGGAACTACCATGCACTGGGAAGGGAAAACCATCCGAATGCTACCCGAAGATTTTGAATTAAAAACTAGGTATGGCAAAGGTCTTGACTGGCCAATTAAGTATGAAGACCTGATGCCCTACTACCGCCAAGCGGAGTATGAAATGGGGGTTTCTGGAGACGTAGAAGGACAAAAACGTCTAGGTGTTCCCTTTAAAGAGGGCTATGTGTTCCCTATGTTGGAGCTTCCTCCTTCTTACTTGGATCAGAAAGTTAGTGAGGGACTGAAAGGATCTACCGTCGAACTAGAAGGCGAGACCATTAAATTACAACTCAGTACCTTTCCTCAAGGTCGCAATAGTATCCCTAATCCCAAGTATAATGAGTACGGGCATAAAGCTGATATTCGCTTCGTTCCTGATGGAATTGCTAGTGTTAAGCCTCTAGAGTATGGGGAACGCTGCCAAGGTAACGCGAACTGTGTCCCTATCTGTCCAGTGCAAGCGAAGTATGATGCCCGCAAAACCTTAAATACCATAGCTTTTCCTGATCGAGTAGATTTACTTGCCCAGGCTGTAGCCTATAAAGTGGAAGTTAATCCCGATAACGGTCGTGTCACCGCTATTCACTACAAGCACTATCAGGATAAAAACTCTCCTGATCATATCGTTGGTATAGCTCAAGGCACTTTATTTGTCTTAGCTGCCCATGCAGTCGAAAATGCCAAGCTGATGCTTGCTTCCAATTTGAAGAGTAGCAATGATCTAATGGGACGCAACCTCATGGATCATCCTTTCCTCTTAGCTTGGGCTTTGATGCCGGAAGTAACTGGGACAATGCGAGGACCCCTAGTGACATCAGGAATCGGAACTTTCCGTAAAGGTAAGTTTCGTCACAACCAATGCACATTTGCAATGGATATCCATAATGATGGTTGGGGATGGTCAGGAACAGGCGCTACTGACATAGTGCGAAATGCTGTGGAAAAGGGGAATCTGTATGGTTCTCAACTGCGTCAAGAACTGATTAGCAAGATATCACGGCAGTTACTATTAGCCTTCATGTGCGAATTACCCGCCGATTACAATAACCGAGTCACAATTGATCCTCAATATAAGGATCAACTGGGTAATTATCGTCCTGTCATTCATTTTGATGTACCTGATTATTGCAAAAAAACCTTTGCTTACGCCCGAAATCTCTCCAAGAAGATTTTCAAGGATTTAGGTGCGGAAGATCATACCCATTACGATGACACAGACCCTGCCTATTTTGAGTATGAAGGTGAAGGCTACTGGTTCCGGGGAGGAAATCACTTTTCAGGAACTCACGTCATGGGAACGACTAAAGACAACTCGGTTGTTGATAAATATATGCGTTCTTGGGATCATCGGAATCTTTACATGGTTGGAGCAGGAAGTATGCCCTCCATTGGTAGTTCCAATACTACATTAGACATCTCCGAAAACTATCAAACCCTTGCAGTTACGATATTTTTGGTGAGCGATCGCTAACTGCAAATATCCTGAGATTCTACGGTAGAATAGGTGTTAGAAATGCGTGTTGTTGGTAATTAGCCAAAAGTAGGATCTCTTTGAGGTAATTTTATTATAAATAATTTCAAGTTTTTATAGTTACAAAATAAATGTGCCAATGCGTAATCTAACGAGTCCACAAATAGTCATAATTATCTGCTCGTATTTAGAGGAATTTAATCTAAATCTTTCTTGAGCTACTCTAAATATCTTCACTAAACGAATTAAATGTTCTACAAATATGCGCTCTGATGCCAGTTCTTTATTTTGAATTTTTTGTTCAGAACTTAATTCTTTTTTTCTAGGCTTTTTTTCAGGTGTTTTAATTGATTTCTCTCCTTGGTAAGCTTTGTCACCGGAAAATTTTTGTTTCTCTTCAAACCCATTTTTATTTTCCCGAAATAAATTTATGTCACTTTTTCGTCCTGGCTCACCAGCTACTACATCAACAATATCTCTACCATTAGGCAGAACAATTAATTGACTTTTTCTAGTGTGCATTTTCTTCTTACCTGAGTAATATTTTTCCTGCTGTTGATACTCTGAAGGTCTTTCTATGGGCTGTTCATAGCTATCTACGATTAGTTCAAAGTCTGTTAAAACTTCTTTAACAATTTCATAGTCACTGGAGTTTTTTTTACCTGTTCTACTAAACTTGGTGGTAATAATTCTCCCAATAATGGCAACCAATAGTTAAACGTATCATTTGCAGTTGTTTCACTCACGCCAAATTGAATACCCAATAGTTGAAATGTGGTTAAATGTCGTAAATATGTTAGGGTGAGAATTATTTGCTCCGATGGTGATAATTTTGGTCTGCGACCACCTCCACCCAGAATAATTCTCACTTTTCTATCTTCAAGCAATTCTCGTTTATGATTGTGCAGTTTAATGGCTTTGTCTAAAAGTTCCTGCAACTGTTCATATTTCAGCCCTACTAAACGCTGTGCTTCCTGGGGATTATTTTGGATATAATCGAATATACTGCTCATAATGCTTTACTAAAAATAGCATTTTATACTCTTATACCATAATTTTATTCTTTTTCGGAGATGTCTATTGAGTATAGCCGCTCTCACTTATATGGCTACTGAGGAGATGCTTAGGGACTTAGCTCTTACATCTAAGCCTGTAAATCTCTAGGATTTAAAACAACAAGGCGCACTGAATTATACAACTTTTGAAAATATTGTCAGCAGAGGTATTTGATGATTGATAGTTTAGAGTTGATTACAACGGTTGAAGACCTGCATTACTATCTCATTCAGGGCTTGATGATAGAACACGCGACTCTTCCCCCTTATCTCACTGCCCTTTACTCCCTGAAACCAGGCTCAAATTTGGAAGCTTTTCACTTTATTCGCACCGTCGCTGTAGAGGAAATGCTCCATCTCACTTTAGTAGCCAATGTGTTTAATGCGGTGGGAGGAAATATCACAGGAGTTTTGACTAATCCTGACTTTGTTCCCACATACCCGACTCACTTACCTACGGGAGAAGTTGACTTTGAAGTTAATGTTGGCAAGTTTTCCAAAGAAACAGTAGAGACATTTTGTAACATTGAACGTTCTCATCATGTAAGTGAAAAAAAAGCATTAGTAGAATCTCGCACTCAACAAACAAGAAGACACAGTTTTTTAAAACTTGCTGGTAAAAAGGATAACTTAAGCTACGACACCATTGGATTATTCTATACAGAAGTGATTCGGGGCTTAAAGGCACTTGATAAGAAGTATAAGGATGAAGGGAAGAATCTCTTCATTGGTGATCCCAGAAAGCAAATTACCCCTGAGTATTACTATGATGGTGCGGGAGATATCGTCAAGGTGACGGATCTTGATTCTGCTATCAAGGCATTGTATATCATTCAAACTCAAGGTGAAGGGTCTGGAACTACAACTATCTATGATTCTGAAAAAGAACTTTCTCATTACTTCCGTTTCCAGCAACTCCTGAAGGGTCGCTACTATAAGATAGACAAGGAAGATCCAACGAAATCAGATCAGCCTGATCAGCCTACAGGTGAAACCTTGACTGTAGATTGGGACGCTGTTTATCCCGTGATGGATAATCTGACGTTGAGTAAACTCAGAAGTTATTGTGACGCAGATTCAGAATTATATGCTCACGCACTGGAGTTCCAGCAAGCTTATAGCAGATTCCTTGCAGAGATTGAACATTCCTTTAATGGTCATCCTGAGCAGTTGCTTCCTGCGGTGGGCAGTATGTTCCGACTCAAGGAATTGGCTACTAGTCTGATTCGTAACCCTATTCCGGGACTGGATGGTGTTCATGCAGGTCCAATTTATAAGTTTGAGTAAAAAGCAAAAATTGAGACTCAAAAACCTAGAAATAAAAACCTAGAAACTTTGTGGAGGTAAATAACTAGTGAGTATTAAGACACCTGAATTCATGGGGTATTTCCTGGATTTCTCAGCAGAGGTAACAGGATTTTCTCGGTTTGATCTGGAAGGAACTGGACAAGCTGACCTTTACTTTGACACCGTTCTGAAGGTGGTTGGTGAAGACATATTTGGGGAATTGCTAACTATCTTTCATGATCTTGATAAGAGAGCAAAAAAGAAATATGATCCCGTAATTTTAAGCGAGGGACTACGCTCTCAAATTTTGGAATCTTCAAAACGTGGACCTGTTGCTCGCAACATCATTAAACTATGGTACACGGCTAATTGGTATGAACTTCCCGAAGCATGGGAGGCCTGGTATGGTGCAGGTAAAGAAAATAGCCATTTTATTCCCAGTCCTCAATCCTATCCCGAAGGACTTGTCTGGCGGGCTGTTGGGGTTAATCCTCCTGGCGCGAAAGCACCTGGTTATGGGACTTGGAGTGAGCCTCCTTCAGTTAGTTTGAGTTAATGACAATTTGATGATCTGGTGAACAATTTTAATGGAGATACAAGATGAATATTAAACTTTGGTTTCGTGGACTTTCTGCTTTTGTACTGACAATTGTTCTGAGTTTAACGCTTTTTAGTTTACCTGCTAATGCCTTTGTTGCCACTAATAGCCGTCTTGCTCTTGCTCATTTAATTGAGACAAATGAATGTAATAGTTGTGATTTGTCGGGAGTGGATTTATCCGGTAAAGATTTGTATGGTAGCGCTCTCTTGAAAGCAAATCTGACAGGGGCTAATTTGTCAAATACCTTGCTGAATGAAGCCAAGCTAGATGACGCAAATCTGACAGGAGCGAATCTATCGGGTTCCAGCCTTTTAGGAATCAGGTTAAACAAAGCCAATTTAACTAACGCCAATCTCACAAAGGCCCAATTGGCTAATGCAGAGATGGCAGGGGTAAACTTGTCGGGGGCTAATCTAACAGGAGCTATTGTCGAATATGCGATCGCCTCTGGTGCAAATTTGTCTAATGCGATCGCCAAGGAAGCAAATTTCAACAACGCATTTTTATCTACCTCTAATTTATCAAGTGCTGATTTTTCTGATGCTGTCATGAGAAATGTCAGATTATCGGGGGCTACTCTGACACAGACTAAATTCATTGATGCCGATTTGTTTCGTGCCAGAATGCCTAATGATACCGTATATAACGGCAATGTCGCTCAGTTTGGGGCTATTCAATAGGTTCATATTTAACATATCGTCAGCAGAGGGATAGTTAGGAAACTCTCTCGCGTATAGCAATCCTATTTGATGATCAAACCAGAGCATAGATGGTATCACCGTAAATCTATCTGGCTAAGGTTTTGAGGATACTCATCTGAGTAGATAACTTATCCTATTTGCTCACAACTCAAATAGGATTGCTATATACTCCTGCAACATTACACAAAAATGGTTAATTCCTAAGTAAAGAAACAAATTGTTCAGAATAAAAAGAACAGAGGAATTCTCGTGATACAAAGCTCCGAAAAAATCAAACAACAAGTCCAGATTCTTGCGAATTTTCCCAGCGGAATAAAATCCCTTAGTCAACAAATTAGTCGTTTATTGATTTCCCTATAAAAATGATTTGGCAGGGGCTTTAGTTATGGGTCGTTTTGCGGACGGAACTCCCGTGACTAAATCAGATATTCCCACCTATGCTGTTACCCCAACTAATAACTTTAATTATGATGAGGATACAGCAGCCACAAAATGTCCATTTCATGCCCATATTCGCAAAACAAACCCCCGTGGTGATACAGGACGGGTTGAATCTGCTTCTGAATTTGATGAAGCTTTAAGGATAGAAAGAGATCATCGCATTGCCCGTCGGTCAGTGAGTTATGGAGAACATGATCCCACTGGAAAACCAACAGAGGGTTCAGGATTATTGTTTCTTTGTTTCCAAGCAGATATTGAAAATCAATTCAATTTTATGCAGTCGAGATGGGCAAATCCTGATCGTTTTGTTGACGTTGGAGTAGGACTTGATCCTATAATTGGTCAGCCCGGAAAACCCAAGGGTGATCCAAGAAATGTAGTATCAAAATGGCCAACAAAATGGGGTGAAAAGGAAACAAAGGAGTATCATTTTGAGCTATGGGTGAAAATGAAGGGTGGAGAATATTTCTTCGCTCCTAGTATTAGTTTTCTGACGAGTTTAGCTTAGAGATTTCTCTAGTTAATTAAGACTATTATTGCCAACAGTTCATTTATTAAATTGCCAAAAATCATGATGCAAATTCAAGACACAGCCGAAAGAAAAAGACTGGTTGAAGATAGTAATCGGGAAAAGCACTGGAAACAGTGGGGCCCTTATTTAAGCGATCGCCAATGGGGAACAGTACGAGAAGATTATAGTGCTGACGGTAACGCTTGGGACTATTTTTCCCATGATCAAGCCCGTTCCCGTACCTATCGCTGGGGAGAGGATGGGATTATGGGGATTTCTGATAATCACCAACGTCTTTGTTTTGCGATCGCCCTCTGGAATGGCAAAGATCCCATCCTCAAAGAAAGGCTATTTGGATTAACAAATAGTGAAGGCAATCACGGGGAAGATGTCAAAGAGTATTACTTCTATTTGGATAGTACCCCCACCCACTCTTACATGAAAGGGCTGTACAAATATCCCCATAATGCCTTTCCCTATGAACAATTAGTCAAAGAAAATGGTCGTCGCAAAGCCCAAGATGCTCGCGCCTTTGAATTTGAGTTGATGGACACAGGGATATTTGACGATAACCGCTATTTTGATGTTTTCGTCGAATATGCCAAAAATTCTCCCGAAGATATCTTAATTCAAATCACAGTTGTTAATCATGGGACAGAAGCTAAAGAGTTACATCTAGCACCGACCCTTTGGTTTCGCAACACTTGGTCTTGGGGAGACACAGAGGAAGGTAAACCCTCTCTAGAAAGCGTTAACTCTAGTGGAGATTTTAAAGTAGTTAAAGCTCAATTTACCGACCTCAAATCAGCGCAACCGGAAGTCAAGAAATGGCTTTATTGCGAAACCCCCGATGCCATGCTGTATACGGAAAACGAAACCAATAAAGAAAAGTTTGGATGGGGAAAAAATACCTCTTACGTCAAAGATGGCATTAACGATTATATTGTTAATGGTAAAACTGGTGCAGTAAATCATCAACAAGGAACCAAAGTTTCACCCCATTATCGCTTAAATCTTGCCCCTGGGGAAACCAAAATCGTCCGACTCCGCCTCAGTGATCTTGATGACTTAGCCACACCATTTGGTAGTGAATTTGGTTCAGTATTTGCACAACGCAAAAGTGAAGCGGATCAATTCTATCAAGCAGTCACCCCCAGTGAAGAATTACCAGTTGAAATGCGTAACGTCCAACGACAAGCCTTTGCAGGGATGTTATGGAGTAAGCAATTTTTCCACTATGTTGTGCAAGATTGGATCAATGGAGACCCAGGCGCACCACCACCAACGCAACGCAAAAACTCTGGCAGAAACAGTGAGTGGACTCACCTGTTTAACGAAGATATCATCTCCATGCCTGACAAATGGGAATATCCTTGGTTTGCTGCTTGGGACTTGGCATTTCACACCATCCCTCTAGCCTTAATTGACCCAGAATTTGCTAAAAAGCAATTATATCTCTTCACCAGAGAATGGTTTATGCACCCTAACGGTCAAATACCAGCCTATGAGTGGAACTTTAGCGACGTAAATCCTCCAGTTCATGCCTGGGCAGCTTGGCGGGTTTATAAAATAGAAGAGAAAATGTATGGCAAGGCAGACGGAGGATTCCTCGAACAACTATTTCAGAAATTGTCCCTCTACTTTACTTGGTGGATAAACCGCAAAGATGTAGATGGAAACAATCTGTTTGGAGGAGGTTTCCTGGGGCTAGATAATATTGGGGTTTTTGATCGCAGTAGTTTGAAAATTGCTGGTGCTAGTATTGAGCAATCAGATGGTACTAGTTGGATGGGAATGTTTTGTCTCAACTTGTTGAAGATGGCAACAGAGTTAGCCAAAACCCATACAAATTCCAAAGTTTATGACGATATGGCATCCAAATACTTCCAGCACTTTTTGCTAATTGCCGAAGCTATGAACAAACTGGGAGGAAGTGCAGTTGATGTTTGGGATGACAACGATGGCTTTTTCTATGACATTTTGAAACTTCCTGCGAATGCCATAGAGGGAGGAAATGATCCCTTTTCTTTCTCAATGAAAGTCCGTTCTATGGTAGGACTTATTCCTTTGTTTGCAGTGGAAGCAATCGATCAGGAAACACTAGACAAATATTCGACTTCTGACTTCAAAAAAAGGGCTGACTGGTTTTTCAAGAACCGTAAAGATTTGACCGAAAACCAGAATATTTACTTCGACAACACAACCAGTAATTTCATGGAAGGAGGATTAGCTTTATCCCTAGTCAACCCAGCAAGACTCAAATTAATTCTCAAAAGAATGCTCGATGAATCTGAGTTTTTAGGAGACTATGGCATTCGAGCTTTATCTAAATCTCACGAGCCACCCCATCCTTATCTCTTGCCCTTTAAAATCAGAATGGAAGATGGCAGTTTCGAGCAACCTTTAGTAGAATACGAACCAGGAGAATCAAGATTTGGTCTATTTGGTGGCAATTCTAATTGGCGTGGTCCGATTTGGATGCCTGTGAATTTCTTGATTATTGAATCACTCCAAAAATTTCATCGTTATTTAGGAGATGATTTCAAAGTAGAATATCCTACTGGTTCCGGAAAGATGATGAATCTCTGGGAAGTATCTACAGAACTTTCTCAAAGGTTGATCAATATTTTCTTGCCCAAAACAGAAGGTCAAAGTGAGCGACCTGTTTATGGAAGCACTAAAAAGTTTCAAGATGACCCCAACTGGAATCAATACATTCTCTTCTATGAATATTTTCATGGAGATAATGGTGCGGGAATTGGGGCTAGTCATCAAACAGGTTGGACAGGAGTAGTAGCAAAACTAATCCAACAACATGGAGCTTATACTGCCCAAGGAAAAAGCCCTGAGTAATACAATGGAGGGCGGGGAAACCCCGCCCCTACAGGCTTGGCGATGAAAAACCGTACTTCCTAGCAGCAAAAATTGCTGTAAATAGAGTTTGCTGAAAAATGGGGTGGAGGTTCTCAAGCTTCTGCCCCTAATTGGTATTGAGCCGAGATAGGGGTAAAAACCTGCAAGATGGTCTGTAAACGCTTACTGTGTCTAGCTTTCAAAGATTTCAGGTGGAAGATTAATAGGGGGTCAAGCCGGGATAAGGGTAAAATGTTGAGGGGGCGACAAAGAAGTTAAAGAGGCTGCTGTATAAGCATCATAGCCATCACCCCCTGCTGATAAAATGCCTGCTTATTGCGAACGGCAGCCATCATTTCCAAGACCAAATCCTGACACCCATTCAGCGAAATTATCCAATTGTATCCGTATAAGCCTATCCAGAAAGCACTATGTCTTTTTCTGTTTCTGTTCAAATCACTTGGACGACAGACATAAGATTGTTGTCTAGAAAATTGAGTTTTTTGACCTTGTAACCATGCAGAAGTCATTGCTATAGCAATTAATAAAATCAGACGGACAAGCCTATCAGGAGAAGCTTGAGAACCTTCTAGATTATAGCCACCAGTTTTACAGTCTTTAAACATAGCCTCAATCCCAAAACGTTGACCATATATTTTGACAGTCGTTGATACATCTGTCAGATTAGTTGATAAATACCAAGGCAATACTGCTCGGTTAAGGAAAATGGGGAGTAAAATCAAGAGAAAAGTGTTCGCGGATTATTTACGAGAACAATTAAAGGAAGGGAGACTTACTTTTTCTTTTTGAGGCTATCGTACAAATCAACCCAGTTTTGTCGGAGAGAATCAATGCATGATTGTAAGTAATCAACTTGGGTTCTCCTAGCTACTTGCATGACTGCATCAACGTGAGCCGGACTTCCAGCCTTGCCTAAATGCTTGTATTTACTCAATTTATCGGGTTGTGCTGTGGGAAAAATTGGGTGAGCAGCGTGTAACTTGTAGTACCAATAAACCCTTTGTTTACCCCGTGCTTGGTAACGGGAAACACAGCAACCAGATGGTGCTATTTCTCCACCAGCCTGAATTTGTTGAATCATGATTTGTAACGTCGCAATAGTTTGTTGCAGTAGTTCTGCTCTGGAAATCAGATCATCTTCTTTCGTCTTCATAATGAATTGAGAGGGGATTAAGGCTCTCAAGGTGAAAGTAATCAAAAAAATCGTGTTCTCGAAATACTATCGAGAACACGATATCATTTAATATATTATGAAGTGACAACTAAAATTTCACTCTTCCCTTCTGTTTTTAGTATATGTCACTGGTAAACTTTCAGGTACAAACAGCCTGTTTTGACCCTAAACAACTTCTATTGGCGTTGTCACAGGTAATTCCAGCACCAATACTGTTCGGTTAAGGGGAGATAGAGGGTAAAGTCAAAGAAATTTTGTTCGCGTATAGATTACGAGAACAACAAAAGCTAAAAAAGTTGCTTATACCTAACAAAAGGCACGTATAAAAAACTTAATTGTCAATTGATGAGAATATCCTTAAACCGTGGAACTATAAATTGAGAATGAAAAATTTAAAGCATCAAAATGGATATATTCAACTTGCCTGTTTAACAATTTGAAAAGATAGTTGTTGTCGAGGAGTACCATGATTTCCAATACTGTTCGGTTAAGCAAATTCGTGAGCCAAAAACCCTTGTAGAGACGTTCCCTGGAACATCTGTACATCCCTTAACTGAAAGGTATTGGGATTCATATTTGATTTTTGAACAGATAAATAATAATACAGTAGGGTGTGTTAGCGACAGCGTAACGCACCGAAAGCTTTGGGGAAGGTGCGTTACGGCTTACGCCTAACACACCCTACCTGTACTTAGATTGTTTCATAAATCAAATCGGATTCCTATAGATCCCCGACTTCTTAGAGAAGTCGGGGATCTGGGTATTACGTTTTTTAAGTTTGAGCTACTTATCAATCGGCTATCTGCTATATAAAACCTAGACAAAACTAGACTTTACTTTCTACTTCAACGGGAGCATGGGAGCAGTTATCCCTCAGTAGACTTTCACGCCTTAGCCAGACGCGATTGTGTTCCAATTAAGTTTCTGAAAAAGACTACCACCATCATTGCTTGGTTTTCGCGTCGGCAATAGTCTCAATTCAATACTTGATATCACCGTATTATATATCAAGTAGTTGATTTTTTCCTAAAATATATATTGATTTTTGTCAATATAAGTATAGTTTTGTCTATGAAATTGTCAACTTAGGACTTGCTCTACCTTTATTGTGACTCAAAAATTCCTAAAGCAGTGCTGAGGTAACATTTTGTAGCATTATTAGACTTTTGGCGGGACAGATTTCTGATATTCTAACCGTAGTTGTGGAACATCAACCCGTTCACCCTCATAAAACAGAACACGGCTGACTTCTTGCAAACCCAATTCTGTAAACTGGGCTAATTCGGAATCAGACAAAGGCCAGGGAGGTCCATCAGGTTCTAATTCTGTGTCTCGAAACCGATTTATCACTAATAAAGTTCCTGTTGCGGCGACCACAGAAGCCACTGATGCAATCACAGTAGAACGGATATTTAAAGGTAACGCTTGGATATTCCGAATTTCCACAACTAAATCAAAAGCTTGATGCCATTGTGCAGGTAAATTTAACAAATCTGCAACTACATAATTCACAGAAGAATCAGGAAATCGTTGCTGACACCAATCAATAGCCGTAGGCGAAATATCAAAAGCAGTAACTTGAAAACCCCTGTCTGCTAAAGCTTCTGCATCATCTCCCAAACCACAGCCAATCACCAGCGCCGAAAGTCCCTCACCTTGAGTATGATTAATAGTCAACCAATCTTGTAAATAAGGATGAACAGTTAACTTCGCCCAAGGAATTTGAGTCACATCACCCTGAGACTGACTATATAAAACATCAAACCATGCAGTAGGATTAGCCTCTTGTATAGCTTGGTTCGCTAACTCCTTCACCCGTTGCTGTAAACCTTCTGGCTGTTTCTCAAACATCTCTAACTCTCTGCGCCTCTGCGCCTCTGCGTGAAATAATTAATTTTAAAACCCCCCCAGAAAATCCGAGGGAGTCTTGAAGCTATTCAATTTTTCTAGACAACTATACAGGATTAGGTTGAGTTTTATTTTGCAGTAACTGAATAATCGCTGCTTTTTCTAAAATTCCCACCAGTACACCATTGTCACGAATCACAGAAATCGTAGATAACTTTTGTTGTTCGAGTAACTGTACTACTTCCAACAGGGGTTGATCTGATTTAACTGTGGTAGATTCTTCAATGGACTTCATCACGGCGCTGACTGGGGTTTCTGTCCACTGTGTTGTGGGAACAGTCCGCAAATCATTAAGATTGATTGCGCCGATTAATTTTCCATCTTCATCAGTGACTAAGAATGTTTTCCAATCTTGATTGTTAAAAATTCGTTGGTCAGCAAACTCTCTGAGGCTGGCATTGGCAGATACAATGGGGCTATTGTCTGTAACAGCATCTGCTGCGGTCAAACCTGTGAATTGTTGCTGTACTCTGGCAAATTGGGCTGTTTTACCAGCATTTTGCAACAAGAAGAAACCGATTAACAAGTTCCAAGAGTTAGCGAAGCTACCAAATAATAGTAGGGGAATTAAACCAGAGGCGATCGCTACCCAACCAAATATTTGTCCTACGCGACTGGCGAAAGTTACACCTTTGTAGGGGTTGCCTGTAATCTTCCACACAGCAGCCTTGAGGATATTACCACCATCTAAAGGTAAGCCAGGAATCAAGTTAAATAACGCTAATGCCAAGTTAACAGAAGCCAGAACACCAAGGATAGCTGCGGTTGCACCTGTGGCTGCCGTAGTTACACCAATGACTGTGAATACACCACAGAGGACGAGGCTAACTAAGGGACCTGCGATCGCCACCCAAAATGCTTCCCCTGGGGTTTCCGATTCTTTTTCTAAACTAGCCAAGCCACCAAATATAAATAAGGTGATGGATTTTACATCAATTCCTTGGCGAATTGCGACAAAACTATGTCCTAATTCATGGGCGACGACAGAAGCAAACAATAGCAACGCTGTCATCAATCCCAGTGTTAAAGCTAATCCCCCAGATAACAAGGGAAATTGTGCCGTCAGTCCACTGCTATAACTCCAGGCTACCAAGCCCAGAACTAGAAACCATGACGGATGGATATAGAAGGGAATCCCGAAGAGATTACCAACGCGAATTGTGCCATTCATGCCGTACACCTTTGAATACATATATAAGAGATTCGCTTGCGCTGTTCTCTATGAATTTATTGTAACGTAATGTTAAAAAACTTGAACCTTGGTCATAGTTGTGGTATCCGTCCTTTTTAGGGCGGTTGTTGAAAATAAATTTCCAACTTTTCCGAAATGCGGCGATCGCAATAGGTAGAGATAGGTATGTTCAAACAACGCTAATTAATCAAGGTTGAAAAAGTGTGTGCTTTCCCAGCCTGAATAACTTGTAATTGTTAGCAGCAAATTTGAACATTCAATTTTCTCGATAGTGTCAAATAGGCTCTAGCTACCAGATGGTACTTTTATCTTTGAGATCAGAGCATATCGGGATGGTCAACAGTATCTACTTTTATTAAATTTATCAAGGAACTTCACATCATGCGTCCAGAACGTCCAGAACCTTCAGATTGCAAAGAACTTGGCCCGGAAAACAATAAACAACGGCAAACATCATCTCGCAAAATCCGCCAAGAGGCAGCACAAATTGCCTTTAACAGAGGGATTTCAGACCATGTTTGTAATGGTGAAGAACAGGATTATTTGGGTGCTGATGGGACTCCTAACTATATTGCTAACTTCTCCAAAGGTTTGCCACACAATCAACTAGGCGAAGTAGATCCCAAAGCCTACAAATCCCTACTCAAAGCACTTGAAAGTGGCAAACCACAAGACTTTGAGGCTATTATTCTGGGCAAAGGTCGCAAATTGACCAATCCTCAAGCCGGACTAGGTTTTGATCTACAAGGCCCTGACGGTCATGCAATTACTATCCCTCCTGCACCCCGCATTGATTCGCCACTAAACTCAGGGGAAATGGCTGAAATTTACTGGATGGCGTTGCTGCGGGATATCAACTTCACCGACTTTAACAATAATGCCTTGGTGCAAGAAGCAGCAGCAGACTTATCAAAATTATCCGATTTTGATGGGCCAAAAGTTGGCGCAAGTGTCACCCCAGAGACCCTTTTTCGAGGTAATTATGCTGGTGATTTAGTTGGCCCTTACATTTCCCAGTTTTTGCTCAAGGATATTCCCTACGGTTCCCTGACTATTTCCCAAAGACAGAAAACTGTACAACCAGATATCAATTATTTGACTGATTACGACGAGTGGCTAAATGTGCAGAACGGTGGTTTGGCAGGTGCAGATAAATTCGATCCTACACCCCGCTATATTCGCAACATCCGAGATATTGGTCAGTATGTCCACGTCGATGCTCTCTACGAAGCTTACCTGAATGCTTGTTTAATTCTGTTAGACGACATTAAAGCTCCATTAGATGAAGGTAACCCCTACAATAACTCAAAGACTCAAATCGGGTTCGGTACCTTGGGTGGCCCACACATCCTGAGTTTGGTGACGGAAGTCGCAACCAGGGCGCTAAAAGCTGTGTGGTTCCAAAAGTGGTATGTGCATCGCCGCATACGTCCAGAAGCCTTTGGTGGACTACTTCATAACCATCTCACCGGAAAGGCGAAATATCCTATTGATCAGGAGATTTTTGGCTCCAGTGCCTTGGAAAAAGTCTACAGCCTGTGTGGTACTTATTTGCTACCAATGGCATTCCCCGAAGGTTCTCCTACCCATCCCGCCTATGGTGCTGGACACGCTACTGTCGCTGGTGCTTGTGTGACAATTCTCAAAGCATGGTTCGATGAATCTTGGAAGATTCCCCACCCAGTGGTTCCCAATGATGACGGTACTGAGCTAATAGCATACACTGGTGCTGATGCCGAAAAACTGACTGTAGGTGGTGAATTGAACAAAGTAGCTGCTAACATTTCACTTGGTCGTGATGGTGCTGGTGTTCACTGGCGCACAGACTATACTGAATCTGTAAAACTAGGTGAGCAAATAGCCATTGGACTTTTGCAAGAACAATCACTTACCTATAATGAGGAACATTGCTTCTCTTTAACTAAGTTCGATAACACAAAAGTGAAAATTTCTCGTGACTGAGTGAAACCGAATAGTTATTAGTTTCTCATCTTCAATAACTCATCCTTACCCTCGACTGAATCCGGGGGTATTTTTGGGAATTTATTCTACCGAGTTTCTGGGGTTTTTTGCAGGCGGATCAATGTATTGTAAACTTCTCGTTTTAAGTTATTGTTATTTTGTAGTTCTACAGTAATTTTGTTAAACAAATCAATACTCAGTCCATTATTTTCAACTATTTTTTTAGAGTCTTCACAGTAAGTCACGGCTATATTTTGAACCTTCCGTGGTAGACCGTTCATACTGTTGCTATCATTACAAATAATTTTGGGTATCTCTCCACCGCCAATCAGTTTTTTAATCTCATCAAAAGCCTGTTGACGGGGTGTTTCCATTGCCAAAACCGCTTGAGCGTAGCTGGTAATGTCAGTATTGTTAACTGAATTGTTAACCGCAGGTGTTTGAGCATCGGCGTGGGGGCTAAAGGTGAGACTACTGGTAACTAAACTTGCAGTGGTAAGAATGCCGAAAAATAGACTCCGGGAAGATATATGTTGCAAACTAGTTTGAAAAAATAAATTAGTGATTCTGATCATAAAATGGATGGCACAGAAGTATAGTTGGGATATGTTAATTGTTTTGAATTATTTTAGGCGAGAGAAGTTCCAGCGAACTGTTTATCAATTAAATTTTTATATTTAATGTCCGCCACGTTGACATACTTGACAAAGTTCTATTACTTTAGTCTGAAGTGTTTGAGCTTCAGTGGCTCCTTGCTTGAGACTTACTTCTAACTCTAATAGTAGTGGTAAGCAGGAGATTAATTGCTGTACAGAAAGTGATTTCACTTCTTGCTGCAAAAAGTAAATACGTTTGGGATTGTTAATTTCGGCTAATTTAGCGATCGCTTGGGGATTGCGTTCCCCAGTTTCCATAGCAATTTTAACCAATAACCAGGTACGAAATTGACCTATGAGAGTAGCAACTATCTTTAATCCCGGTTCGGCAGCATTGATGAGATCAGCCAAAATAGTTAAGGCTTTAGCTGTCTCTCCCATTCTAATTGCTGCTGCCAATTGTAAACTATTTTGAGTAGTATTTCTAACTAATTGCGTAATGGTCTCTACGTCTAAAGGCTTACCTCTATCCGATGTATAAAGTCGTAGTTTTTCCATTTCATTATACAGGAGTCGTGTGTCATTGCCCACAGCTTCTGCTAAAATTTCCGCAGTCCGGTTCGTTAGTTTTACGCCCACAGTTTGAGCAACTTGATTCACAGACTGTACCAGCAAATCTATTTTCCAGGGTGGGATGAGGGGAAATTCTCGAAATTCATCGGCAGATTTTTTCAGTAATTTGGTAGATTTCAGGCGTTCATCTGGTTTGTTGCGGGTGGTGAGTAATAACCAGGAGTTTTCGGGAATGACTGAGAGGGTGCGCGTGAGTTCTGCTAAAATATTTTCTGGGCAATGCTGACACAGGGTAGTATTGATGAGCCACACCAACCGTCCACCAGCGCCAAAGGGTGGTGTCATGACTTCATTTAAACCCGCAATTGCTGCGTCGGGTTGGTCTGGGGATAAAGATGTATAGTTAAAACTTGTCCAGAGAGGATCGAGAATGCGATCGCGCAATATTGTCACTGCTTTTTCGATAGCAAAATCATCCTCACCCCAGTATACATAAATTGGCATAGATTAACCTCATAGCAGATGCGGGTACAAGTAAACTTCCAAAAGATATTATCCTAGAATTACACCGACATTAATATTAACAGTCAGATTTATGAATAGCTCACAAACAGTGCAACAATTGCAGGCAAAATGGATAACACCAGAAAATTTTCGCCCTTATGGACAGGTAATTTCTGCAAGTGAAGATGGTAAAACTTTTGATGGGGAAGATGCTCAATTAAACCTAGAAAATGGCACACCGCGATTTTATATTATGAGATTAGAAAAGCGGGGGCGGAAGTTTGATAAAATTACCCGTCATTTGCAATGTACTCAATGTTTAGGTTCTTTAGAAGGTAAGGATTGGTTAATTGCAGTTTGTCCTCCTCATAATGATTTGAATCAACCAGTATTAGCAGAAATTGCTGCTTTCCGCATCCCAGGAAATTGCTTTATTAAATTAAATGAGGGTACTTGGCACGCTGGACCATATTTTGAGCATGAAGTGGTAGACTTTTATAATTTAGAACTTGCTGATACGAATGTAGTCGATCATTCTACTCATGATTTTCTCCAGAGTCATCAATTAGAATTTGAGATGTTAACTTAATTTAAACAGGACTTACGCAACAATTGCCAAAAATCTTGATTTATCTAACCGCCTTCGCGCAGCGTATGCCCCCAGGGCTGTAGAACGCCAAGAAAACGTAAATTATGCGTAAGTCCTATAGAAGTTGTTTTCCCTGAATTAGCATCAGGATTAATTACTGTTAAACTCCTTAAAGCGTATCTACTAAAACTTTTGCATCTGGTTGGGGTTGGGAAAATAGCCATGTTCCTCCACTTAGTCAAGTCCAACCTTTTTCCCATTTTTTCAGGTCTTGGAGGTGGTTTGGTTGTAGGTAGGTTTCGATGTTTGACAAATCCATTTTTTAAACGCAAAGGTACGCTGAGGTAAACGCAAAGGTACGCTGAGGGTTTTAGGTTTCTAGTTGGATTTGAATTTTTAATCTTTTGGAAAGGGAGATTTTATACACCTCTCCTTGGTTCATTTCTTCTGGGGTTTGCATTTGGCTTAAGGCGGTGACGACTTCATCTGAGTTGGCGGTGAGGATGACTACTGAGCGATCGCACGCTATGGGAAAATCATGCCATGTGCCATATAATAATAGTCCATGTCCTGCGGGAAAGCGGAAGGCTTGGATTTGATTGATGTTTGGTAAGTTTTCCCCAGTTCGCCTTTCTATATTATTCATCCATCCATTTATAAATTTCTTCACCTGTAGTTAGCCAGGTATGAGGTTGATTTTTAATATGAAGTAAGCATTGTTTTAAATATTTTAACCGCAGTGGTTGACCAACAATAAAAGGTGAAATGTTCTACATTCATCACTACCCAAACAGCAACTCTGGCATGATTAGGTAATTTTAAAACCGGACGTTGGGTAATTGCTTGATAAGATGGGGCAACATTGGTTTTAAATTTTGGTTGATTCAAGATAAAATATAAATTCTTTGGGTGTGGTCAGGTAGTATCTAACTTTGATATTTTAGAGCTAAATGGCAATTCTACCCGAAAATTATGCCAAATTAAGATGGAAATGAGCAGAATAAATCATTATAGCAAAAACCGCGTTCATACAGATAAGTTAAATAGTATGAAAGACTAAAGGCAAACATGGCAAAAATCACAGGAATCATAGTGCTAAATTCCAGTTTGCGTTGATTGAATACTTGCCATAAAGACATTAAAATAGTTAAAGGCCAAAAAATAGTCGTGATCACAAACATCACAAAAGATAAAAATTTCTCTTCTGGCGTAGCAGTAGGATGACGCAAGGAAAATTTTAGCCAATTGGTGAAAAAATAGCAGGTCATCAGTAAATAGCTAATCAGTAAAGTTAATTGCATCTGATTCATCTTTAACTCTCCTTACGATTAATCCCACGAAACTGAATACAGTTATTATATGATTTGATTTCCAAAAATACAGATATATGTAACGTGGATTTTATGCTTTCTCATGTCACCCTAATATTGTTCACTTATATAAATGTGGTACGAAGCAGTGCTTACGTTTAATTTAAGGTTATGACAAATTTTTAGTTAAATTAATTTACATTAATTCATGTTGTGTTATTCACAACTCAAGCCAAAGGTAAGTAAAAACGAAAACTGCTACCAATTCCCAGTTGGCTTTCTACGTAAATTTGACCACCTTGCCATTTACTAATCGACGGGTTATAGTTAAACCAATACTAGTACCACCAGAATAGCGATCGCGTGATTGGTCAGCCCGCCAAAAGCGTTCAAACGCGGCTAACACGACAGTCAAATCCCTCTTTGTTTAAAGAGTGTTTGATTAACTACGAAATTTCTAGTTCATCCTCAACAATTAAAATATCCATCTCAATAAAAAAATACGCAGAGTAATTCCCTAGTTTGCCATTCTACTCTATGAACCTGATACAAGTAGATAGGCTGTTGAGCATTCAATTTGCACAATCTGGACGGGCAAGATGCCCATCCCACAAGGGTTCTATTTAGATATATTGTGCAAAATAAAATTTTTCAGCTTAGGCGGTAATCAATGTCAAATTTGCTGAATTGGCGATGGAGATTTACAGCTTGGAATTGGAAAGCACCCGATAACTATAGCCTATATGGGAATCTTTCTGAATGTATTGTTTAATCCTATCGAGGTCTATAAATTCATCAGCCACATCAATCAAACTGTCGCTAGTTAATGCCCGCAGACTCACAACTTCAACGCGAGAACCGGTCGCACTGACAGCATTAACAGCATAAGCTAAATCTCTATCTCCACTCACTAAAATTGCTGTATCATAGTAAGGAGCTAAGGTAATCATATCCACAGCAATTTCTACATTCAAATTGTGTTTTTTGGTATGGTCTGCCAGTTGAACTTCTTTGGTAACTACACGATAACCATTGCGACGCATCCAAAATAGGAAACCTTGTTGTTTTTCATTCGGGCGTGGACGTGCAGCATTTGGTCGGGAGGTATCGATAGCAGTATAAAAGAAAGCACGCAACAACCGCGAACCCCCAGTTAAATGGCAAAGCAATTTCAGATAGTCGATTTCAATACCGAGTTGTAAAGCTGTATGAAATAGACTTACGCCATCAATGAAAATAGCTACTCGTCCACGATTTTCTAGTTTTAAGGAGGAACTATCAGATAAAGGTTCACGTTTTTGGGTATTTTCATGTTTTGTACCATTTTTTATCAAGTTTTTTCTTGGTAAATCAGGTTGTTCTTCTGGGCGTTTATGGGAATTTTCTGCTTTGGTAAAATTAGTGGTACTCATGGACTCCTCTAGATTTTAAATCTGGAAACGCTTTTGGGTAAATTGTCAATAGGTCGTTTTTCGCGGCGTAAATAGAGATCCCAAAATGAAAGCCTTTTGACTGACGCTTAGGGGTACTAGCCGCAAATAAACTTAAATTGTGGTAATTGTAGAGATTCCCAAATATAACGCCCCAAGGAGCTATTTAACTCTTGTCTAGGCAGGTTTTACGCAATCTTTCCTTTGCCTCAAGGTATGCTGTTCACGACTTACTTCTCATGCATATCGGTTGACCACAGAACGCAATAATTTAGGTGAAAGTAGCTGCGCTGTGATCATAGAAGTCAGGGTGAACCTTTGGCAGTTAGTTTTATTGTACATCGCTATTCAAAAATCCTTCATTAAGGCAATCTTTGTATATTTATTTAGTAATATTTACCACTACTTTTGGGCTGAAAGTTATCAAATGTAAATATTATTTATTGTTTAATTTTTGAGGGGGTAGAATACTATAAGGGTTTGCCTGTCTAGTGACGTACAGAATTATTTGGATTTATCTGTATTTATGCTTTGAAAAAAGTTTTGCGCTCCTGTTAGCCAGAAACGCAAACTTTTCACCCTTGTTTATCTGTAATTTTTACTCAGTCATATTTTAGGCACAGAGAGTTAAAATCTTGTCAACAATCTCAGGGTTAACATCTTGATGTTCGCCCAAAGCAACAAACCCGCGCTTTTGAAAACGCTCAATAATGACAGGAATAGTATCTAAGCTTACACTGTAGTCAGATAGGTGAGTGCAGACACCAACTGACTCGAAGAAGTTACGAGTTTGTGCGATCGCCTCCGTAATCCGGTCTGCTTCAGTACCATCAACAATGCCCCAAACTCGCTCTGCATATTGTACAAGTTTTTGGCATTTGCGATCGCGCCTAATTTCCAAATTACTCGGTAATACAATCGCTAAAGTTTGAGCATGATCTAAACCGTGTAGTGCTGTCAACTCATGACCAATCATGTGAGTTGCCCAATCTTGGGGTACTCCTACACCAATTAACCCATTTAATGCCATCGTTGCACACCACATGACATTAGCCCGTGCATCGTAATCTTCAGGTTTAGCTAAAGTTTTTGGCCCTTCTTCAATCAAAGTTTTCAAAATTGACTCCGCCATCCGATCTTGCAAGGGTGCATTCACTGGATAAGTCAAGTATTGTTCCATCACATGGGCATAAGCATCAACAATACCATTGCTAATTTGCCGAGGAGGTAGGGAAAAAGTTGTTTCGGGGTCAAGAACAGAAAAACGCGGAAACACTAAGGGACTAGCAAAGAATAGTTTTTCTTGGGTTTCCCATTTAGTCACAACCGAATTTGTATTCATTTCGGAACCAGTGGCTGGTAAAGTTAAAACTGTACCGAAGGGTAGAGCCGCAGTTACAGGTGCTTGCTTGGCGAGGATATCCCAAGGATCACCCACAAAGGGAACCGCAGCTGCAATAAATTTTGTGCCGTCAAGAACTGAACCTCCACCCACAGCTAGTAAAAAATCAATTTCTTCTTTGCGTACCAGTTCCACTGCTTTGAGGAGAGTTTCCAGGTGGGGATTAGGTTCAATTCCGCCAAACTCAGTGATATTACGTCCAGCTAACGCAGACTTCACTTGGTCATAAACACCATTACTTTTGATGCTACCTCCGCCATAAATCAGCAAAATTTTGGCATCAGCAGGAATTTCGGCAGCAATATTGGCGATTTGACCTTTACCAAAGAGGATTTTAACTGGGTTGTAAAAAACAAAGTTTTCCATGACTAATTTAGATAGATTTATCTTCAAATTAGCATGAGTAAAAAAAAAAGACCCCCAGTCGCTAGCCAGCTAACTGAGGGATTCTGCAAGTCGGTATTGTCGCACAAAGATATTTGTAAAACTCAGAATACCAAACCAGCAATCAGAAGATGTGCCAAATTGCCAAATTTTTGTTTGTCACCAGTAATCTTCAGTCTTTGGGTAGATTACCGAATTCATTTTGGGGAATGGGTCAAACAATTTTAGATTTTAGATTTTAGATTTTAGATTTTAGATTGACTCCACTGATAAATATAAGGGCTTGTACCATTAAAGAACTATTGGTCATTAAAGCGAAACCACGTTTAAGATCATAGAGGGATCTTTCGTCGTAGCTTAGGCATGAAACGCATTGTCTTGATTGCTGGATTTGAATCGTTTAACGCTGACTTGTACAGGAAAGCGGCTGAGGTGGCGAAATCGCGCTGTGCTGATTTGGATATTCGGGTGTTTAGCGATCGCCATATTACCACTCAGCGCAGCGAAGTAGAAGCAGCACTAGATGGCGCTGATGTATTTTTCGGTAGTCTGCTATTTGATTATGATCAGGTTTTGTGGTTACGCGATCGCATTTCCCAAATTCCCATCCGTTTGGTGTTCGAGTCAGCCTTAGAATTGATGAGTTTAACCAAACTCGGTATTTTTGCCATTGGCGACAAACCCAAAGGAATACCGAAACCCGTTAAATTCATCCTGGATAAATTCAGCAACGGACGCGAAGAAGACAAACTCGCTGGTTATATTAGTTTCTTAAAAATCGGCCCCAAACTTCTCAAATTCGTCCCAGTGCAGAAAGTCCAAGACTTACGCAACTGGTTAATTATCTATGGATACTGGAACGCCGGCGGTTCCGAAAACGTAGCCGCATTATTCTGGATACTAGCAGAAAAATACTTAAATTTAAAAGTCGGAGATATTCCCCCACCCATTGAAACCCCCAACATGGGTTTACTTCATCCCGACTATCAGGGATTTTTCACGTCCCCCCGTGAATATTTGAAGTGGTATAAAAATCAGAGAATCAGCAAAATTTCCCACTCCCCACTCCCCCGGTTACTGAGCGGAGTCGAAGTAACTCCCCACTCCCCAGTCATCGGGATTTTACTCTACCGCAAGCACGTAATTACCAAACAACCATATATTCCCCAATTAATCCGCCGTTTTGAATCAGCCGGGTTAATTCCCCTACCCATTTTTATTAATGGTGTAGAAGGACACGTAGCAGTCAGAGATTGGATGACCACCGACTACGAAACCCAGCAAAGACAAAAAGGTAATACTGAAACTCTCTCACTTTCTGAGCAAGCCGTCCAGGTAAATGCAATTGTTTCTACCATTGGCTTTCCTCTCGTCGGTGGTCCCGCAGGTTCAATGGAAGCAGGGCGACAAGTGGAAGTAGCTAAACGCATCCTCGCTGCTAAGAATGTACCCTATATAGTAGCCGCACCCCTGCTAATTCAAGATATTCACTCATGGACGCGTCAAGGTGTGGGCGGACTGCAAAGTGTCCTATTGTATGCTTTACCTGAACTCGATGGCGCAATTGATACCATTGCCCTCGGCGGTTTAGTAGGGGAACAGATTTATCTAATTCCAGAACGAGTCCAACGCTTAATTGGTAGAGTCAAAAATTGGATTGCTTTACGCCAAAAGTCGGCATCAGAACGCAAAATAGCAATTATATTATATGGATTTCCCCCAGGATATGGGGCTGTGGGGACTGCGGCTTTATTGAACGTTCCCCGGAGTCTAATTAAGTTTCTTCACGCCCTCAAAGACCAAGGTTATCACGTTGGTGATATTCCTGAAGATGGGGAAGAATTAATTCGTCAGGTGAAAGCAGCAGATGAAGAAATGGAAACATGGGAAAAAAATAAGCCTTTCCCCTCATCTGCAAATACTGTGCATTTCCGGAGGTTAGAAAAATGGTTGGGATATCTGCTAACTTCCCGCATTGAAAAACAATGGAAGTCTTTAACGGGAACTGGAATTAAAACTTATGGGGAGGAATTACATATTGGCGGTGTGCAGTTAGGTAATATCTGGATTGGTGTCCAACCACCTTTGGGTATACAAGGCGACCCGATGCGCTTAATGTTTGAACGAGATTTAACTCCTCATCCTCAGTATGCGGCTTTCTATAAATGGTTGCAAAATGATTTTGCGGCTGATGCTGTGGTTCATTTTGGGATGCACGGGACTGTAGAATGGTTGCCTGGTTCACCGTTGGGTAATACTGGTTATTCTTGGTCGGATATTCTGCTGGGGGATTTGCCTAATCTCTATATATATGCGGCAAATAATCCTTCTGAGTCGATGTTGGCGAAGCGTCGCGGTTATGGGGTGTTAATTTCTCACAATGTCCCGCCTTATGGTCGGGCTGGTTTATATAAGCAGTTGCTGTCTTTGCGGGATTTAATTTCGGAGTATCGTGAGGACCCGCAGAAAAATTATCTGTTGAAGGAGGTTATTTGTAAGCAGATTGTTGATTCTGGTTTGGATGCTGATTGTCCTTTTGATGATGCTAAACGTTTGGGGATTGCTTTTAGTCCTGAAAATGTGCGAATGTTTAGCGATCGCGCTTTTGATGATTATTTGGTGAAGTTATACGAATATTTGCAGGTGTTGGAGAATCGTCTGTTTTCTTCGGGTTTGCATATTTTGGGGGAACCGCCGAATGAGGAGGGGTTGGCTGGGTATTTGGATGCTTATTTTGGGGAAGATAACGTTCGCGAAGCGTGCGCGCAGCGCATACCGCCAAGTCGCCAAGAACGCCAAGAGGAGGAGGAGTTAATTAGTGGTTTGTTGATGCAGTGTACTGATGAGTTGGGGAGTTTGTTGAGGGGTTTGAATGGTGAGTATATTTTGCCTGCGCCTGGTGGTGATTTGTTGCGGGATGGGGCTGGGGTGTTACCTACGGGGAGGAATATTCACGCTTTAGATCCTTATAGAATGCCTTCTCCGGCGGCTTTTGCACGGGGTCGGGAGGTTGGTCGGAAAGTTATCGCCCAGCATTTGGCTGAACATGGGAGTTATCCGGAAACGGTGGCGGTGATGTTATGGGGTTTGGATGCTATTAAGACTAAGGGTGAGTCTCTGGGAATTCTTTTGGAGTTGGTGGGGGCTGAACCTGTGAAGGAGGGGACTGGGCGTATTGTGCGTTATGAGTTGCAGCCGTTGGCGCAGGTGGGACATCCCAGAATTGATATTTTGGGGAATTTGTCGGGGATTTTCCGCGATAGTTTTGTGAATATTATTGAATTATTGGATGATTTGTTTCAACGGGCGGCTGATGCTGATGAACCCGAAGACCAGAATTTTATCAGGAAGCACGCTTTGGCTTTGCAGGCGCAAGGTGTAGAAAATAGTTCGGCGAGATTGTTTTCTAATCCGGCTGGTGATTTCGGTTCTCTGGTAAATGATCAGGTAGTTGATGGTAATTGGGAATCTGGGGAAGAATTAGGCAATACTTGGCAAGGTCGTAATGTGTTTAGCTATGGTAGACAAGATAAGGGTCAGGCTAGACCGGAGATTTTAAATGCTTTATTAAAAACAAGCGATCGCATTGTTCAAGAAATCGATTCTGTAGAATATGGTTTAACCGACATTCAAGAATATTACGCTAATACTGGCGGTTTGAAAAAGGCGGCAGAAATGCAACGCGGTAAGAAAGTAACTACCAGCTTTGTGGAAAGTTTCTCGAAGGATACCACACCCCGAAACTTAGACGATTTACTCAGAATGGAGTACCGCAGTAAATTAGTCAATCCCAAATGGGCGCAAGCTATGGCAAATCAAGGTTCTGGTGGTGCGTTTGAAATTTCCCAACGGATGACGGCGTTAATTGGTTGGGGTGGGACTGCTGATTTTCAAGATGATTGGGTTTATGATCAAGCGGCTGATACTTATGCTTTAGATGCAGAGATGGCGGATAAGTTACGCAAGGCGAATCCTGAAGCTTTTCGGAATATTTTGAGCCGAATGATTGAGGCGCATGGGCGCGGTATTTGGCAAGCTGATGCAGATAAGCTGGATAAGTTGCGTCGGTTATATGATTTGACTGATGAACAATTGGAAGGTGTGACGGTTTAAATATGGATTGGTGTCACGCAAAGGCGCAAAGGCGCAGAGAGGAAGAGTTGAGGAGGAATGATGTAGTGTTAGTAATCCTTGTATCTTGTCTACTTACGTGGAAACCCATGTATGGTAAAAAGATGTGCGATAAAGCCACCTCATTTTTAGGGAGTGTTATTGGTAAATCAAGGGTTTCAATTTTTTACTGAGTAATAAAATCACATCAATTTTTCTTGCTGCAAGATGCTATTGAGCTTTTTTTACCGAAATCTGTGCTATTGTGGGAAAAATTCCATTTGTTACCTCGGCAAAGATGATGAATCAAGATACTTCACCCTCCTCATTTAAGCTAGTTGTTTATTACATCAACGGCACATCTCAAACTTTTGAAGTTCCTATTCAAGGTTGGGACAAAGTAGGGAATGCAGCCAGCCAGCTTATGAACATGGGTAAAGCTGATAAATTGTTTATCTGTCTAAAAGATAATCGTTTAATTGGTATTCCCTACAGCAGTGTGCTTTACTTTGAAATTGATCCTGTACCTGAAAAAGTTCCCAATAATATTTTGAAAGATGTGGTTTTGTTACAAGAAGATTAATATAGCGATTTTTTTTTAGGATTTATTTTCCCAGAAATTAGGACGGATTCTACTTCCAGTGCGACTGATAATAATTGCAAAAGTAATCTTCTTGATTTTACATCTTGTTGATTTTTTTGTAATAACTCAATTCCATAAATTTTCGGTATTCCCACATTAGACAATGTGAGGGAAAAAAGATGGTTGCATACTGCATTAAATTACTTCAAATTGGATAAATGCTTAAAACTATACCGTTAAGGATTGTATATGTTTTTGCTCTCCTTTTAAGTGCTTGCACCGTCAAACAACCTAGCGAAAAATCAACATCTAACCCAGATATATCGAAACCTCGAAACCAACAAACGCAAACCAATATTTCATCTACTCCTAAACCTGCTCAAACTTCCCCAAAACCGGAATCTAATCTTGTTGTTTACACAACAGATTTACCAATTATTAAATCAGAACGGGGGGGAAATCGAGAAATAATGTATGCCCACTTAACTGCATTTATCAAAGCAGAAGAATGGGAAAAAGCTGATAGACAAAATTGGGAATTACTACTACAAAACTGGGTTAATGGAGGACGTAGGCTTATACCTCCAGGATACGGTATCAGACTTAATTGTGCGGATCTCAAAAGAATGGATCAAATTTGGCAGGAAAATTCAGGTGGAAAATTTGGTTATAGCGTGCAACTGCAAATGATTAAATCTGTGGGAGAAACTCCAAAATCAATTTATGAATCTATTCGTGTGAATAAAAAATATCAAGCTTGGACAAACTTCACAACTGCTGTTGGTTGGCAAACTAAACCTGGTTTTGATGGAGATTTTAAATACGAGAACTTAAATTTTTCTCTCAATGCTCCCCGTGGTCACTTTCCTGCTACTGCTGGCTATCACTATGAACAATTAGCTAGGTTTGGTAGTATGGGTACATTTTTTATACGTGCAGAAGAATGCGAAATTTAACCGTTTAAATTAATTTAAAATTAATAAACCAGCCTCCCGTTAAGCCTCCCACAATGACCATACTCTGTAATACAGTCGCGAGCGCCAAACTCTGTTGTTTACTTTCTTGTCTTTGTTGTTGAACCTGGGGGTTAAAAACTTCCAAATACTTGCCGTTTTCCTCTATGGTTCGCTTCGCTTCTACAATTCCAAACCGAGATACATGTTCTTCTTTTTCCACTAAAAAAATATTGTAGCTGGGGTTTTTAAATAGGGCTTCTAGTCCCTGACGATATTGGCTCAATTCCTCCGTTTCCTCAATTGAACCATCATCTACAGTGTATTGAATTCGATCAAGTTCATATCCCTGTTTGTCTGCGTAGCTATGCAAAGGCTTACGTTGTTTGTCTAAAGCATGACTGTTTGTTTTACCGTCTTGGTTTTCAGAATTTACCACCCTGACAAAAATACAAACCCTGGGATTTTCAAACTTAGGTTTACCAGAGCTTTCTTGAGATTTTAAAGTTTCCCGAATACTAACCGCCCCAAGGGATGCTAAGACAACCATAGCCACAACTATTAGTAAGTTTTGACCTAGCTCTATTTTCACCGATGTCTCTAACAGAAAAAACTTAATCAGACCTGGAATCAAAGCAATTAGTTGTAATATGGGCAACAGGAAACCAGGAAAATATATTGCATAACTCAGTTTATCAGTACCGAGATTCAGCATCGAAATTAGAAGACTTGCCAGCAATAACCAAGGAATAGTTAATACTAATGGAAAAGAACCTAACCCAAGACCATACAGACAGCAGAGATCTGCTAAAAATGGAGTTACCCAACTCATGGCAAGTATGTATTCTAGATAACCTTCTTTATTTCTAAAAGGGTATTGAGGAAAAACTTCATACAAAATACCCAGAGAAAGGAAAGTCGCAACAGTTCCAAAACCATGATTAGTACCAACAGTGCTACTTCTACGGATAGGAAAAATTAACGGCAGAAGAAGCCATGATAGGAAAATTACTAGGCTGATCAGGATAACACGAGTTAAACCTAATGGTTGTAAAAAAAATCCAGTTGTTAAAGCTACACAAAGATTAACGATGAGATATATCCCAGTAATCAGTAATGGTGAGAGTGACTTATTCATAGTTCCAGCGAGTATTTAAAGTTGATAGTGGGTGATGATACCTGCCGTCGGTTATGGGATTGCGCGGTGCAGAGTACCGAAGACGAACTGCTTGCAGCAGCACCTCATAATTGCAATCTTCACTCAAATTATGACTTATAGGAAAATGGGTTATGCCAGTAAAAAAAATGGATGAGGTAAATATTAAGACAGGGTTACTTGTTCCATATAATAGGAACATACATAATCCTGAACCTAACCAAAGTCTCAATTTATTCTTCTCTTTGTCAGGTTTACCATGAGTCAATCTTCCTCTAAAAAATCCTCAAATATCTTAAACGATCGCTATCAAATCCAGAGTAAATTAGGTCAAGGTGCGATCGCTACTACCTACAGAGCTTTAGATCAGAAAACTCAACAACAGGTAGCCATCAAAGCGGTTTCCTTAAAACAACTACAAAACTGGAAGCAATTAGAATTATTCCAACGGGAAGCAAAAGTATTAAAGCAACTGGATCATCCTCAAATTCCCCATTATCTCGATGATTTTATAGTAGACACTAACAGCAACCGCACCTATTGTTTAGTACAGCAGTTAGCGCCCGGTAAATCTCTCCAGAGTTTAGTAGATTCGGGTTGGCGTACCAATGAAGAACAGGTAAAGCAAATTGCAGTCCAACTTTTAGAGATTTTAAACTACTTGCAGCAACAAGACCCCCCCATCATCCACCGAGATATTAAGCCAGATAACATTATTTTTGATCAAAATCAGAACAAGCTCTACCTAGTAGATTTTGGAGCAGTCCGCAATGCCTACTATTCCACCGTCATGGCGGGTAGTACAGTGGCGGGAACCTATGGCTATATGCCACCAGAGCAATTCCAAAATCGGGTTGTACCCGCCAGCGATTTGTATGGTTTAGGTGCAACACTGCTATTCCTGCTCACTCGTCGAGATCCAGCGCAATTACCCCATGAGATGCTGCGGATTCAGTTTCAAGACCATATCCAGGTCACTACAACATTTTCCAAATGGTTAGAAACAATCTTATCCCCCGATGTTGAAGAACGTTTTAGTACCGCCGAGAAAGCATTAACAGCCCTCAAGCAAAAGCCGCAATGGTGGAAGTTACCACAAAAGTTAATCAACCGTAATTTGTTGCTGGTGGGAGGCCCAATAGTAGCTGTGTTGCTGCTGGGAATTGTGGGACGGGTAAATTATTGGAGAATTTCGGAAAATTTAGGAATTGAAGCTGACAAATCTCGCTTGTGTCAAGACTATTCATATACTCAAGATTATCTAAATTCAGGAGGGTTTAAACAGCAAGAGCATTTAACGGCTTGTATTGCGAAAAGTGCAGAATTGGCTCAATACTTAATCCAACGCAAATATGACTTAAGTTTTATTCCCTTAGTGGATGCTGTCACACAACAAAATATAAAATTAGTTGGATTTTTACTAGATCATAGAAGTAAGTTAAACCCAACCAATAAGGACAGTTTGCCATTAATAAAAGCAGTAGAGACAGGCAATATAGAAATAGTGGAATTATTGTTGGATCGTGGTGCGAATGTGAATGAAGCTCAAGCCAATCACCACGTTAAAGATAAAATAACACCTCTGATGATGGCTATTTCTAAAAAAGATGAAGAATTAGCTGAACTACTTATCACTCAAGGGGCTGATATTAATCAAAATATGAATTCTTTAGATTTGAATAATTCCAGTCCTTTAATGGCAGCTATTTATCAGGGAGATCCAAATATGATTCGATTGCTAATTCAAAATGATGCAGATGTTAACTACATTGATGCAGAGAAAAGAACACCGCTCACCTCTCTGGTTTTTAATAAGCATTATGGTAGAAATAAATATAGTCGAGGAAAACCATTTACAACTGAGGAATTAGTACCATTAATCAACCTGCTTATTGATAAAGGGGCTAATGTTAATCAAGTAGGTGGAGTTGGAAAAGATAGATTCAGCCGTCCTAACCGAGAAAATTATGGTTTCGGATATCCTTTAGAATTTGCGTTGTATAGCAATGATGAGTCTGTAGTTAAATTATTACTTGATCGTGGTGCAGATGTTAATAAATATTATCGTCGTTCAAAAACACCTTTGAGTATTGCTCGATTGAAGAAGAATAAAAACTTAGAGAAATTATTAGTTGGTCGAGGAGCAAAAGAATAGGGAGAAGGAAGATTAATAATCTAATTACAAATTAACAATTAATAATCACCACCATGAGCCAATCATCTCCCAAATCTGCCAAAATCCTGCAAAACCGCTATCAACTCCAGAGTCAGCTAGGTAAAGGAAGTAGCGGTACTACCTATGCTGCTTTTGACCTCAGCACTGAGCAAACTGTAGCGGTTAAAGTTCTGTCCTTACAACAAATGCAGGACTGGACAAAAATCAACCTTTTTGATCGGGAAGTTCAAACTCTCCAAGAACTTAATCATCCTCACATTCCTAAATATATTGATAACTTCCAACTGGAAACCGCCAATAACAAATATTATTGCCTCGTTCAAGAACTTGCTCCTGGTAAACCTCTGTCTGTATTAATCGAAGAAGGTTGGCAAGCTACCGAAGAGACAGCAAAAGCGATCGCGCAACAAGGATTGCAAATTTTAACCTATCTCCAAACCTTTACCCCGCCAATTATTCATCGGGATATCAAACCTGCAAATATTATTTGTGAATTAGATGCAGAGGATGAGCAAATTATTAAAAATATTTATCTGGTAGACTTTGGGGCGGTACAGGATGTTTATAACAAAACTGTGATTGGGGGAACGGTGGTAGGGACTTATGGCTATATGGCTCCAGAGCAGTTCCGAGGTACAGCAACCCGCGCCAGTGATCTCTACAGTTTAGGAATGACTCTCCTTTGTGCATTGAGTCGTCTTCAGCCGGATAAATTTCCCCAAAAGAGGTTTAAAGTTCAGTTTCGTGAGTTGATACAGGTTTCACCTCCTTTTGCTCACTGGTTAGATAGATTACTAGAACCTGATAGTAGCGATCGCTTTTCCAGTGCTGTTAGTGCCTTAGAACTATTAGGTAATCTCTCCCAATTTAGTCCTGACAAGTATCAGCCAAAGCCCGAATCTACAACAGTCAAACTCGTTAAAACAGACCAAAGCCTCTGCATTACCATTCCTCCCACTTTCTCCCGTTCCCAGTTTGAGTTAAAGCCATATCTTCTCGACTTGTTCTGGAATGTGAGTTTCATTCCATTTTGGATCATGCTCACTGTCCTGTTTCCCAGTCTTTGGGTTCCCAGTGCGCTCATATCTTTAGTTTTCCTGACAGATATCTTCGTTAACCAACCCCTGGTAAAAAAACTGTGTCACACCACTATTGCTATTTGGATTGTGGTCTGGCTTTGCCGTTATGTATTCCTGTTGCAATGGGGTACTTATGTAGCAGTAGACCGATTCTCTGGACTATTCTGGGGATCGGGGTTTATCTGTCTGCTACTGGCAATATTTCTGACTGTAGTGGAATGGCGGCGAGGCTCTGCAATTAGTAACCTAATTCCCCAATGGCGGATTCTGACTGTAGGACTCATACTCGTCCTTTTAACGAGTTTTTGGGGAAGATTATTGTTGCTGGCTCTGGTAATTGGGCGCATTGTTAAGCCGAAACTCTGGCAAAAATATTCCCGTATTGTCTCAGAATGGCAGCGATCGCCTCAAATCAGTTACCTAATTTTCCAATGGCGGATTGTTAATCTCGGAATCATTGCCTTGATTGTCTCGTGGAATTCTGCTGTCGGAGCCATGTTTTTGCTGTTTCTGGCAATTGGGGGCATTGATATTTATTACTTTGCCGAGAAACGCTATCACCTATTTCAAGAGTTTATCAGTCCATTAGAAATCCACTGTACTAACCAATCCCTGACTCTGAAAACTTGGTACAGCCGTCTGAGTATAGGTTACGCTGATGCTCTCACTTTCTCAATTCCTGAACAAATGCGTCCCTCCCAACCCTGTACCCTCAACTTTCATTTTCAGAGCGATCGCTTTACTACTGACAAGTCAGTTCGCTCAGTACAGTTTGGTCGTTTACTCACCCTACCAGAAAAACGTTGGTTAACAGCAGAACTATATCGCCATATTGCCCAGTTTCAAAATTAAGTTAAACCATGTCTGCCAATCTTGATAATTTAATCCCCATCTTAAAAAGTAACTTCACCACTCCACGACAAGTAGCAATTATTGGTAGTACCTCATTCTGGAATAAATCCACCCCAGCCATTTGTGAAACCACAGGTAAAAAACTAGCCAAATTAGATGAGCTTACCCTGGGATGAGTTTAGGGACTGACAAATAAAAAACATGACAAATTTTCTTGTGGGATGGGTGTCCCCAGCCGTCCCCTAATCAGGGCGGGAAAGATGCCCACCCCACAATATGGATAATTTATTTCTGGGAAATCCCTTAGTGGGCATCACGGCGGTACTAGTCTACCAGTAAATTTCGCGCCAAGGCGATCGCCTGTTCTGGAGTCGAAATTTTACCCTCAGCTTGGGCTACAGCAATTTCTGTTAATAATTCGCCTAACTTTGGCGAAGGTGAAATATTTAATGCTATGATTAGCTCGTTTCCACTAACGAGTTTAGTGGGATGAGCAACCAGGTCATCAGGGTTCAGGTAGCGGCTGATTAATGGTGCGTAGACGCGTAGCGACTTGTCGCCAGACATCGCCGATACCAAATTATTATCTACTAAGGCTAAAACTATTGTAGCCGCAAATACATTTCCCGCTTCTTGGAAGAAAAAATACTGTTCTCGCACAGACATATTAGCTGATTTTAGCTGCTGAACCAGTTTAAGCGCAGTGGTGACAGCTTTAATTTCCGCACGGCTATAAGTTAGTGCTTGTAGTTCTATTTCTGCAACTTCTGAACTAGGATGAACAAGACAAGCCAGTTTCGCAATACCTAACCAAGTAGTTTTTACTGTGTCGCGGACATACTGTTGCAATTCTGTACTCAGTTGTGGGTAGTTTTGAGTAATTAAAGCGGCTACGGTGTCCACTTTTGCGAGTTTTTCCCAGCTTTGAGGAGTTGCATTGGGGAAGAAGGACGCAAGTAAATTATTTTCTGCGGCTTTTTTGAGCCAGAATGTACCTGGAGGATTTGCTAATAAATAATTAATTTCTACCCGCACTCGTTCAGCAGCGACTTCTATGATTTGTAATGCTAAAGACTGAATAGTTTTATCTGTATCTGGCTCAATGGTAAAATCAAGCTGGGCAGCTTGACGATATGCCCGCATTAATCGCAGAGGGTCGTCTTTGAGGTTAGCTGGTGATACCATTCGCAAAATACCCTGTTCTAAATCAGCCCGGCCTTGTAATGGGTCGATGATTTCTGCGGTATGGGGATTGTAAGCGATCGCATTAATTGTAAAATCTCTTCTATGCAAATCAGTCTCTAAACTATCGCCTTCCTGTTGGGCGAAATCAACTGTAGCTTCGGGAAAAACCACACGGGCGATTTGCCTTTGAGGATCGAGTAGCACAAAACCGGCTTGATAATGACGAGCGATCGCCTGAGCCACTCCCACCGCCCCAGATGGTATAATAAAATCCAGATCCAAGTATTCACGAGTTCTACCCAAAAGAGCATCCCGTACCGCACCACCGACAATATAAGCAGGTTGCGGCAACCATTCCCAGCCAAAAGGCCAATTTTCCGGAACTAGAGTCGGATATATCAAATCGGGCATTGTCATAAAAATCAACCCAACAAATAGTGAATAAAACTTGGGCTTAAGTTACATTAGCAATAAACAAAGGTTTTTGGAGACAGTTCTATTATGTGTATTTGTGTGAACTGCCACTACGTAGACAGTTGTGAAACCTACCACGCCGTAGAAGCACAGCACCAACAGCCCCATTTAACCGAAAATCCCACATTTGACCCGAATGAACCCTCCATTAACGTCAACATCCGCACAAGCGGGGAAATGATTGAAATGGAATGGGACGTTGTTGGTTGTCTGAGCTTCAAGCGAGAAACGGGTAAATGGTCGAAATTGCGTCCCGGTGAACTCGTACCGACGTGATTAAAAACGATTGTTGCATATTCAAAGCGGCTACTGCTATTCCTGTAGTAGTCGTACATACCACTGTGAAAATCTGCCCTTGGCGTACTTGGCGACTTGGCGGTTCGATAATCCATCCGACCTAAATAAAGCACCAATTATATGATTGAATAAATAAATCACCTCAAAACATCAAAATTTAAATTAACCTTGACCCCAGAACCACAAAACCTTGCAGCCCAAAAATACGCCATCTCACTACACACAACAACTCCCGAACTGGGGTTGGCTATCAGTAATTTTGCTGGTGAAACTCGCGCTGATACTTGGAATTTGGGGCGTGATTTATCTAGCTACGTACATCAGTATTTAAAAGAATTTATCCAACCCCAAACCTGGGCAGATGTAGCATTTATAGCCGTAGCTAGAGGTCCAGGAGGTTTTACAGGCACTCGCATTGGTGTAGTCATTGCCCGCACCTTGGGACAACAGTTAAATATCCCCGTATTTACCATTTCCACCTTAGCAGCAGTAGCTTGGGCGAACAAAGGTCAAAATCAATCAAAACCAGCAGTTATAGCCGTAGAAATGGCAGCACAACGAGGAAAAATCTTCGGTGCTATTTACCAAATATTGCCTGATAACTTGAGTATCACAGCCTTATTACCAGATACAGTATTTACACCAGAAGCATGGCAAGAAACCTTAGCCAATTGGCAGAGTGAATATCAACTAATTAAAGCCACATCTGGGTTAGCTGCAACAGTTAGTTGTATTTTGGAACTGGCTTATTTAGATTGGCAACAAGGTAAACATCCTCATTGGTATGAAGCTTTACCATATTATGGCCAGCATCCGGTAGATATTTGAGGATCGACTTTTGACCCCATGAAACCGAACAAGTTTCATTCTGTGGCTTGAGAAATATGCCAGCACCAATCAAAGCAACTAAAATTGGTACAGCTACATACTGAATATACCATCTGATATTTCCAGATTGAGAGATAGAATCCTTGAAGATTGCACCTCGCTTTTTTAATGTCCGCTTGATATCTTCAGTTAAGCCATCACAACTGTCAAATACTGCATTTTCTACCTTGACATCATTAAAGATGGTGTCATTAAGCTTAACTTTTTTGAGAGTAGCATATCGTAAATCTGAACCAGTTAAATTTGCCCCAGCTAGATTAGCTTGACACAAGTTAGCCCCATTCAGCTTGGCATGATGCAATTTAGCCCCACACAAACTAGCACCCGTTAAATCTGCACCACATAGTTGTGTATTCTTTAAATTGGCTCCATTTAAATTAGAATAACTTAAATTACAGCCATTGAGTTTAGTTTCTATAAATAAGTTGTGACTCAAGTTGTAGTTGCTGAGATCGTGGTAGCTTAAGTCTTGCTGGGAAAAGTCATTATTTGAAGAGTTGTTGGTAATTAGATTCATAGGTTTTCCCTCGTCTAAATAGTAGACCTAATTAAATAGCAGATGCTAACCACGTCTTTGTATAGCAACAAATAAATTTTGGTTATTAAGTTGTCAGAAAGTTGCCTTTTTTTGTCCAGCCAACTTTTTGCAATTGTTTTTTAGTAAACTTTGTCTGAGATTGTGCCTACAATAATCTCTTAACAACCAAAATTATTTCACTGCTACACTAAAGCAAATTAACAAGAAGATTCATAGATGATGGCGACTGCAAACAAACAGAATATAGAAACTGCAATGCGGAAAACCCATGCCCATATACTTGGGTATAAGAGCATTTGCACAATTTGAGACACTCCAAAAACTCTAGATATGACAAATGCGATCGCAAAACCAAGCAGAGTCAGGAGAAAATATTTCAACCCTTTACAAGCCAAATTAAATAAATAACCACTGCCATTATTTAGGTTGTTTTTCATGATTTTTACCTTGGGAAAATGAGAAAATATAATCGAACCACTCTCAACCACACTAACTTGAAACTTTTAGTTTATAGAGATGAGATTCTTATCTTAACTAACTCCAACAAAAAAGCTGGTCAGTGACATTCCACTAAAACCAGCTTTTGTGATTAAGTTCTAATCCTCCCAGCTTATTCATAAACTAAATTTTTAATGATTTCATTTAGTTGCTGCAACTGTTTTTTATCTACAGCAGATGAAACCAACTAAATAGTTTTATTTGTTCCCATACAAACTCGGTAAGAAAGGCTAACCGTAGCAATAAATGCTCTGGTGTCGGGATATTCTAGGTTAATTACACCATAGCCACGCCCCAAAGATAGGGCTGTTAAGGCGGCTTGAAAAAATCGTGATGGACAACTAAACTCTTTGCTTTCGATGACACTCATCAATTCCACAAGTGACGTTGGTAAGCAATTATCAAGTGCAAAATCTCTTAGCTGTTGTTTAGAAAAATGAAAGCTTTTGACATTCGGAACCACTAAATTGAGATTATTTCCCTCCACAGTTCTTAAGGTGCAATTGAATGGACAACCTGGACTAGGCATAATTTTAAGTAACTCCACGATTTCCCTTGTGTCCATAAAGCTTTAGCCTCCTCTGGTACGAGTGCGCTTGCGCCTGCGTTTGTCTCCGTGTTTACTCAGATGATAAACGTATGTTGGTTGATATGTCAAGCTAATGTCGGTTTAAAGTTATTTTTAAGTTGGTTTATTGTCGTAGTATAATAGCTAATGTCGTGATCAAACCAATGAAAAGCTTACCCGATATACTTTTGATTGGTTGCAAGTGGTGAACCAGCACTGCTTTAGGGTTTCCCTTAGTCAGCGACTGGTATGTAGCTATGCTTACCGCCCCTGACAGTTTACTAAACCAATTTCGGATGGAGTCACTATGGCAAAACCCACATTACAAGCTTCGTTGGCAGGAATCCAAATCATTAAAGAATCCTTAACCAAGCAGGGATTAACGCAAAAGATGCTCGCCGATAGGTTAGGACTTCATCGTTCAGTCATTAGTGCTTTACTGAACGGCAAACCAATTCTATTAGATAACTTTCTCCAAATCGGTGCAGATTTGGGTTTTGACAAAGACTGGTATAAACTTACTACACCAGGAGTCGAGGTTAATGAAAATTCAATTGATTCGAGCCATCAAAATGAAGACGATATTGCATCTTTGGTAAAACAAGTCCGCCGTAACATTAGAGAGATCATTCAAGAATGGTGCGGCACGATGCGCGTATTAGATATGTCGCAACCAATACGAATAAATCAAATATATACGGATGTAAATATTTTAGAAAAGCTAACTGCTCACAGACGCAAGACAATTAAAGAGCTACTTGCAGAGTCTAATTTAGAAGACTTGGAAAGATTTGGATTAGGTAGAGTCACTGAAGAACGAGTTCCGGGGGAAAGTGCAGTTACGAAATATAAAAAGCTGATTGTTTTAGGTAAGCCTGGAGCCGGAAAAACTACTTTTCTCAAGTATCTAGCTCTTCAGTGTAACGAAGGGTTATTTATGCCCAATTTTGTGCCAATTTTTATTAATCTCAAGTATTTTGCTGAATCTCCTAATTCTCCTGCTTTGCTAGAGTATATGGGACAAATATTTGCTGAATGTGGAGTCAATTTTGAGCAGATTCAAGAACTGTTTGTACACAAATCAGTTTTAGTTCTATTGGATGGACTAGATGAGGTAAAAAATGAACATTACGAAAGAACCTTAAATGAGATTAGGAATTTATCTCGGATATATTATGATAACTATTTTATTATTACGTGTAGAATAGCGGCTAAAGAATACTCTTATGATGTATTAGATAAATTTGCGGAGGTTGAATTAGCAGATTTTAATGAAGAACAGATTAAAACATTTATTTGCCAATGGTTGGAATCTCAAAATAAAAGCCTGATTTCAACAAAAGATTTCATTAAATCTTTAAAAAATAATGACCGCTTATCCCAATTGGTAGTAACACCTTTGTTGTTAACATTAATTTGTTTAGTTTTTGATGAAAAATGTAATTTTCCTAATAACCGTTGCGAATTATATACAGAAGGAATTGAGATTCTTCTCAATAAATGGGATGCTAAACGAGGAATCCAACGCGAGCAAGTTTATCAAGAACTTTCTTTGCAAAGGAAAAAAGATTTGTTAAGTTATATAGCTTTCAAGACTTTCAAAGAAAAAGAATTTTTCTTCTCTAAAAAAGAAGCCAAACTTTATATTAAAGAATATATCCAAAATCTCAGTAGTAATGCTGACAGAGAACCAAAAGAGTTACAACTAGATAGTGAGGCAATTTTACACGCAATTGAAGCACAACACGGAATTTTAGTAGAAAGAGCTAAAGGAATTTATTCTTTTTCTCACCTAACTTTTCATGAGTATTTTGTCGCCCGTGAAATCAATATCAGAAAGCGTCCACAGCGAGAAGCTTTTCAAGAGTTAGCAAACCATTTAAGTGACCGTTACTGGAAAGAAATATTTTTGCTATCAGCCGAAATGGCTCAACCAGATGCCACGCTTTTTTTTTGAAATTCTTAAAGAAAGAATTGATAAAATTATAGAAGAAAATCAGAAAATTCAAGATTTTTTGGTTTATGTACAGCGACAATCTTTAATTCATCAAACTTCAGTTAAATTGTCCGCAATCCGAGCTTTTTATTTTGATATTGATTTTGATATAGATCAAGAGCGACGACTGAGTTTATTACTAGATCCTGCGGCTAATTATTTAGTCTGTGGAAGTTTTTTTGCGCGTGTTTTTCAAGAAACTAGTTTTGAGGAGGGTATCCATATTGCTGAAAATTATGATAAAAATACTAGACCAGATGAGCCAAAAATTAGTGAGGTTTCCTCAGCTAATAAAGCCATGTATATTGCTGTCCAATATGCCCTAGCATCTCACCAATTACAGCCAGAATTAAGAACTGTTTTAGAAAAAATATATCAAAATGATGCTCAGATTAATCATGGTGAAATTGACGAGGAAAAGCTTAAAATCTTAGCTGATAAATCTAGAAGCCTCGCTAAAAAGAACCGTCACATAGGAAGTAATGATTGGCAATTTAATGAGCAGGATAAAAACTTGCTTAAGCAATATTATCAAGCTCTTTTGTTATTGGTCGAGTGTTTGAATGCTGATTGTATTATTCAACACGAATTTCGCAAGCAACTTTTAGATTCAGTACTATTGCATCTTGACAGTAATTAAAACTTGTAATATAAAAGAGGCTATTATTTTATGAATTTTTATTCATACTCAGTTCTTATATAGGAATCCTCTTTGAGTTTTGAACGGGACTTTTTTAAACTAACCACAGAGACACAGAGATCACAGAGGAAGAGAAAAAAGAGAAATGTTCACATCTTATTTAGTATCACTATAGATATAGTTATAGATGATAGCTGGGGTGGTGAAGTCATAAACTGGGCTGATTTTCACAAATATTAATTATCAATACATCTATTAAAACGATCATGACACTCCAAATTTATCAAAATTTAATTCACGGTAAACTTGCCAAATTTAATGAGCAAGTACCAGATTGCTTTATGGGTTGGAATGGAGATTCTATTCAACTTCCCGATACAGGAACCCATTTCGGTTTTGTCTATAGTGGTCATCCTATTTTGCAGCGCTGGACGGGTTTACAAGATTACAAACTTCACCCTGGTATGTACTTTAGTTTATCTGGAGCGGGTGCAGTTGGGGGTGAAAATTCATCAGGTTTTGTGGTGACTTGTCCCACTTTTAAAGGGGTATTTATGATTGGGGGGGAAATTGAATCTATCGGGAGGTTAAGTTATATCGATGGCGGTACAGATAATGTGCTGATTCCGCCAATTATGTCTGGAGATCCTTGTTTGAATGCTTTATATTTTCCCCCAGGAGTGGATCAGACGATTCATACTCATCCTAGTTATCGGCTAATTATTGTAGTTGAAGGTAGTGGAGAGTGTGAAACACCTGATGGTATTACTCCATTGCAACCAGGTATGATTATTTTTATTCCTGCTAATAATCTGCATAAGTTTCGGACACAGGCAGATAATTTAACTGTTGTTTGTTTTCATCCCGACTCTGATACGGGATTTACTCATACCAATCACCCTATGCTCAAACGTACAATGGTGGCGGGTATCAGTGCCGCCAATTTGCCAGAAATTCAGACAAAAAGCCTAATAAACCGCGAGAGATAGGCGTGAATACCTATCCTCGCTGAAATAGCTTAAGTTGTGAGAGAGGCGATCGCAACTTCCACAGCTTCCAAAGCCAAATTAACCTCCGCTTCAGTTACAATCAATGGTGGTACAAAGCGGACAACTTGAGGACCTGCTGGTACTAGCAATAAACCCTTGTCCATAGCAGCCTTCACAACATCAACTGAGGTAAAGGGAACATCTGCTTGTAATTCCATACCATTGATTAAACCCCAGCCTCGAACTTCCGAAATTTGCTGAGGATATTTAGCGGCGATCGCATTTAATCCATTTCTTAGCTGTATACCCCGTGCTTCCACATTCTGCAATATATTCTCTTTTTCTAAAGTCTGACAAACAGCCAGCGCCACACCACAAACAAAGGGATTACCGCCAAAAGTGCTGGCGTGTTCTCCTGGTTGGAAAACATCGCAGAACTTCTTACTCATCATCGCCCCAATGGGGATACCACCGCCCAAACCTTTCGCACTGGTAAAAATATCCGGTTCCACGCCCAGATGTTCATAACCCCATAACTTACCACTGCGTCCCATCCCAACTTGCACTTCGTCGAACATCAACAAAATGCCAGTTTCGTCACAAACTTTCCGCAGCTTTTGGAAGTAAGCCACATCACCAGGACGCACACCCCCTTCTCCTTGCAAAGGTTCAATTAAAATTGCTGCTACACGATAATCTCCTTCATCTAATTCACTAACTGCTACCTCTATGGCATTAATATCGTTATAAGGAACATATGCAAAACCAGGTACTAAGGGGTCAAAGTATTTTTGATACTTCGGTTGTCCGGTAGCGGTAATTGTCGCCAAAGTCCGACCGTGGAAACTAGCATTGGCGGTTAAAATAATCGGTTTGTCAATGTCTAAAACTGTGTGGGCATATTTCCGCGCCAGTTTAATGGCTGCTTCGTTAGCCTCAGCGCCAGAATTGCAGAAAAATACCCGATCTGCACAGGAATGTTCAACTATCCATTTGGCTAATTCACCTTGTTCGGGAATATAGTACAAATTAGAAACATGATGCAGCTTCTGGATTTGGCGTGTTACCGCTTCCACGATAGCGGGGTGGGCGTGTCCAAGGGTACAAGTGGCTATTCCGGCTACAAAGTCAAGATATTCACGTCCTTGTGTATCCCAAACCCGACAACCAGCACCCCGGTCTAAAGCTAGGGGAAACCGGCCATAAGTTGACATGACGGCTTGATCGAAGCTATTAGCGTCAAAAGGGCTATATGACATAAAACCTGATGTTGGGGGGATGGTAGCTTGCTCAATGAGAGTTTCTATGCTCACGATCGCGCCTCCTGATAAGTCTTTAATTTTAATATTCACTTACTAGTTTGCTAGATATTTATAAAAATTACATTTTATTTATTAAATCTGATACTTTTTGAGAAGCTAACGGTTAAATATCTTGCCAAAAAATCGTAACAGTGAGTAAATTTTGTATTCCACACTTGAGCAAAAATACCGACGACTGCAAAAAGAATTGATGGTGGGGGCGATTTCCCTCGGTGGTGTTTTCCTGACCGGTACTTTGTGGTACAAGTTCGTGGAAGGTTGGTCATGGGAAGAAGCGGCTTACATGACAGTCATCACCTTAACCACCGTGGGCTTTGGTGAAACAAACCCATTGAGTAGCCGAGGAAGATTATTTACAATTGCCTTAATTCTGTTGGGTGTAGTCACTATTGGTTACATGGTGAACAGATTTACAGAAGCCGTGATTCAAGGCTACTTTCAAGAAGGAATGAGACTACGGCAACAGAGAAGGCTAATGGAATCACTGACAAAACATTACATTATCTGTGGATTTAGTCGCACTGGTCGTCAAATTGCCAAGGAATTTCAGGCGGAGGGCGTACCTTTTGTGGTAATTGATGCAAATCTCGAATCTGTAGAAGATGCACAAGCACAAAACTACATAACATACCAAGGTGATGTAACTCTGGATGAAACGCTAATCAAAGTTGGTGTAGAACGAGCGATTTGTATTGTGGCTGCATTGCCTTCAGATGCCGAAAATTTATATACAGTCTTAACAGCAAAAACACTGAATCCAGGAATTAGAGCGATCGCACGAGCTAGTACAGAAGAATCTGTAAAAAAGTTACAGCGTGGCGGGGCTGATACCGTAGTTTCACCATACATTACTGGTGGAAAGCGCATGGCTGCGGCGGCTCTTAGACCCCAAGTTTTAGACTTTGTAGATGGTTTCATCTCCGGTACAGACCGCCAGTTTTATATGGAAGAATTTTTACTTGACCCTGCGGTTTATCCTTATGTAGGACACACTTTAAGACAAGCCAGGTTGCGATCGCAATCAGGAGCATTAGTAATTGCCATTCGTCGCGCTGACGGACACCTAATTGGTGGTCCCACTGGTGATACTGTGTTATTACCCGGAGATACCCTGATTTGCATGGGGACATCGGAACAATTGCGTAGTCTGAACCAAATTCTTATCCCCATTAGTTCTCGACGACGGCGACGACCGAGAAATAATTAACCCAAATGTTTTAGCCAGTGTAAAATACTAGCTTTGCTTTCTAATAAGCCTTTATATATAAGTGATGGCGATGTCATAGATTCAATTGCTGCACACAGTTTAGATCGTAACACTGGGTCTTGTTTCAGCACGCCACAATCTTTAAAATAAGTACGAATCGTAAACAGTGCAGTTTCATACTTTGGTAGTCCCCAAATTACTTGTCTCTCAATTCGCAGGTAAAGTTGGGGATGTTGCGGGTCAAAACTTCTACCTTGCCATTGATTGACTGATACACCAAGCGGGGGTTGAGGGTGATGATTCAGACGGGTATCGGTACTCAAACCCCAAGCAAAACGCACCATTGGTTTTTGCTCAATCATTGTATTTACAATCGCATCTCCCCGCAGATTGATTTTTTCCATCCCGGCCACAGGTGCATGAATGGCTGCAAAATTTTTACCAATTTTTACCTCGGCTGACCAATGATTAGGATAGCACAGATGCACCGCACTTAACCAATTACTACCATCACCAGTACGAGAAATTACTGTAATATCTTCTTGGATTTGTGCGGCTAAAGCATCGAGCGTAGAGACGTAAGGGGGAATAACTGAACTACTTTGGACTTGCTGTAATTGCCAATCTGCATTTAAATACAGAGTTTCTTGAGTCAGTCTGCTATGGAATTTGAGAGTATTGGCTGTTTTTTGACAATCAAAATATTGCGGGTGTTCGAGTGTGAGACGTTCTATTATTAAACAAGCGATCGCACCTGCTACAGTCTGAGAATAGTTGCAAGTCTGATAATATTTACTCAAACTTTCCCCACGAGCTAAAATTTTATGCTGGTGGTAATGGCTAAAATGATCATCGATTTGAAACACCTGTTGATCAGCTTCACCATTACCCAAGCAGCAACCAAAAGGCATCATTCCCGGCTTGACTTCATAGCGTCCATTGATCAAGGGGAAATAACAAGCTGGATGATTGTCAGGTTTCACTGTTAACTGTTAACTGTTGACTGTAGACTGTTAATACCATCCGTGTAAAGGTGCAATATCTTTGGTGAAAGTTTCAATAATTCTTGGCGGTGCGGCTGATATTAAAATACTAGGATAAACTGCTGCACCCCAGAGAGGATGAACCAACACACGACATTTGTTTTTAATGACTCGATAGTTGAGTAAGGCTTTCACAACTGCGGTGTCATTGTGGGGAATTTCTCCCGGATGAGAAAGTAAAGGATAGCCAGTGCGAGGATCAATCAGGTCTGTGAGATAGCCGATATCGCGCAATTGAAATGCGAGGTAACAGCCAAACCGCATAAACTTTTCCCGCAGGCGTTCTTTCTCTATTTCGATTTCTGGCGTACTTTTTATCAGTTGATAACGTGACTGCTGTAAAACAATTACAACCCATAAATAAGGTTGATTTTTCCAATCTGGTAATATCCGTTCGCAGTTGGCACAGATATACTGACTGGGTGAATGAATGGAAATCTGAACCGCTTGTCCTGTTTCGCCAACCAAATTAATAGGACAGCCTTGCTCCGAAGTGTAAACTGGGGAATAGTTCACCATATTAATTCGGTATTTGCAAGTTTTACATTGAACTCTTGGTATGATAATAACTCTTAAAACTTCCTAAATATCATCAAGTTTCTATAATATGTGAGGTTTCTTGAAAGTGATTGTGCATAAATCTGGGTTTTTTAACCGAAATTTTATCCTTTTTTAACCTCTACTTAGGCATCAAGCTACCGTTACTACTGGGATTTGCCAAAAATTTTAACCCTAGCTAAAAAAAAATCAAGGTCAAAACCTCCAGGGTATGACCTCTCTAGACGAAATAATCTCTTGCTCAAGTTTACCGATATCTCATTAATTAAGTTTCAGAGCATTAACTGGGACTTCATCCCAAGAATTAACTATTCGCAATTGTGCTACCCAACCGGCTGACTTTTGTCTATCGGTCAAGTTTCCTTGAAAGGACTCATGACAATCTTTGGCTTGCGATTCATTACAACAAGCAATACAGGCATAAATCATCCCAGAAGGATCAATTTGCTCATTTACCCAAATTGTCATATATATCTCCTCTAAAATTCAAGAACCTCACCCCCAACCCCTCTCCTTAGTAAGGAGAGGGGAGAAATGTCTGAAGTTTAATGCATTTGTGTGGCTACATCTAATTTAGTCTTTAACTGACCATCTTCCATATATATAATTCGGTCAGCAATATCATGGAACCTCACCCCCAACCCCTCTCCTTAGCAAGGAGAGGGGAGAAATGTCTGAAGTTTAATGCATTTGTGTGGCTACATCTAATTTAGTCTTTAACTGACCATCTTCCATATATATAATTCGGTCAGCAATATCAAGAATCCGGTTATCATGGGTAACTAGCAAGATTGTACAACCTTGTTCTTTTGCTAATTTTTGCATTAATTCCACGACATCGCGCCCAGATTTTTTGTCTAATGCAGCTGTGGGTTCATCTGCTAAAACAATTTTAGGATGACTGACTAACGCACGGGCGATCGCAACTCGTTGTTTTTGTCCTCCTGAGAGATTTTCTGGATAATAATTCACATGATCTGCTAACCCCACAGTTTCCAACATGGCGATCGCTTTGGCGTTGATATCCTCAGCGAAAAACTCTTCATGCAATTCTATGGACATTCTGACATTATCTTTAGCTGTCAAAAAAGTCATCAGGTTATGTGCTTGGAAAATATAACCAATCTGACGGCGCAGCTTTGTTAATTGTCCTTTGCTGGCTCCACAAATTTCTTGTCCTAAAATTTTTAAACTCCCTTCCTGGGCTGAACGTAGACCACCCATGAGGGTTAACAGAGTGGTTTTACCTGAGCCGGAGGGACCAGTCATAATCACAATTTCACCCGCGTTAATCTGCAAATTAATCTCAGATAAGACTTGTTTTCGCAGGTTCCCACTGCCAAAGTAATGATTGACTTTGTGAACAGAAATCACAGGTTCCACGGCAGATAAATTTAAGGGGTCATTTCCTGATATACTGTTTTGTATCATGGGTTCTTATTGCCAAAATTTAATCTATTGGGAATTAGAAAACATCTGCGGGATCGGCTGTGCGTAACTTTCTCATGGCGATCGCACCAGAAAAACTACACATAATCACGGTTAAAATAAACACAGTTATTGCTCTTTCTAGCTTCATGGTTATGGGTAGCATTGTGGCAGCGTAAGTAAGCTGATATAATCCAAAGGACAGAAAAAATGCCGGGATATAACCCAAGACGGCTAAGAATAAAGCCTCTTGTAATAAGACTCCCAACAAATAGCGATCGCTATAACCCATTGCCTTGAGAGTGGCGTATTCTGGGAGATGTTCGGAGACATCAGAGTAAAGAATCTGATAGACAATGACGATACCGACAATAAACCCCACCACTACACCTAAACCGAAAATAAAACCAATCCCAGTACCTTCAGCCCAATATTTCTTTTCGATTTGAGCAAATTCTTCGGGAGTTAAAACGCTGACATCATTGGGTAACTCTGCGGCGAGTTGCGATCGCAGCTTCTCCGCATTTACACCAGGCTTGAGAGTAATTAATCCTACTTCTACCCGGTCTTTTTGGCGTTCGGGAAACAATTGCAAAAAGGTAGAATCACTGGTAATCACATTTCCATCAGCAGCAAAAGAAGCACCATTACTAAATACACCTCTGACACGAATAGCTTTATTATTCAGTTCCGTGTCAAAATTCCCTGTTTTTTTGAAGATATCACCCACAGCGCCATATTCTGGACGACCGGCTTGATCAAACAGCACTTGATGCAATTGTTTGAGATGAGCTTGATTTTCTTGAACTTCGGGAAACTTAAAAGCAGGTTGTGCCGGATCGATACCCCAAACCAAGATAGCACGATCCAGACGCGTTTGAGGATTTCGCCATTGTCCAGTCCCAATATAAACAGAATTTACTGATTTTACACCCTCATAACCCAATGTTTGATATAGTCGTTCTCTAGAAAAACTTTTGACTGAAAACAGAGTTTGAAATTGGGGATTAATTAACACCAAATCGGCTTGTAAATTGCGGTGAGGTTGAATAGCAGCATCAAAGAGCGCACTTTCAAAACCTAGCTGAATAAACATCAGCATATCAGCAAAAGTAATACCTGCAACTGCGACTAACAGACGAGTTTTTTCCTTCATTAACTGTCGCCATGCGAGGGGAGTCTTCTGAGATTGTTTAAAAAACATAAGCTATAAATTGAATAAAAAACTTAGGAAAAAATCATTTTAAAAACAGATGCAAATAAATTCATCCCCACCATATCTAAATCTGCGTTTATCTGCCTTTAATTATCTCCATAAATCCATATCCCAAATCAATCAGCCAAAAATCCTAAAACTATATAATTGAATTCCTGGGGATATTCAATTTGGGGATAATGACCACAAGAATCGAAAATGTGTAACCGATTATTGGGTAAACCTTCAGCTGCAATATAAGCATGAGAAACAGGTAAGATACGGTCTTGTTTACCCCAAATAATTAGTGCTGGCGTTGTAATAGTAGCCAGTTGGTTGACTATTGCCGAAAAAACTGAACGCCGCACACCCAATAAGTTCAAATTTGTCCGTGCTAATTTGGTAATTGCTTTGTGTCTGTGAGGAAGAGCAAAAATTGGATAACGAATTTCAATCCACTCTTGAGGAATTAGTGTCGCGTTATAAAACAATACTTTTAACATTGACATTAACTTCCGGCGGTTAGGACGTAAAAAACGCAAAACCAAGGGTAAAATAGTTAAACGAAGTGCCAATCTAACTTCTCGACCCAGCCCAAAACTGCCTACAAGTACTAATTTGTCTACTTGCTGTGGGAACATCAAAGCAAATTGTATCGCAGCACCGCCTCCCATTGAGTTTCCCACTAGGGAGGCACGTTCAATGCTTAAGGTGTCCATGAAATCTTTGATAAATTCCGCTAGGTAGGTTAATGAATAAGAAGCTGATGGTTTATCAGAACGACCAGAACCCACCATGTCAACAGCATATACACGGTAATGCTGCGCTAAAACATTAATGTTATACAACCAGAATTCTATAGAATCCCCAGCACCGTGAAACAAAAGAATAGTTTTTCCTTTGTTTCCTAATGTCCAGTAACGAGTATTGATTTCACCGACTTTGATGTATTGATCTGGTGGTATATCTGTTAGCATGATAGCCTCTTTATTAAAAATTAATTGCTGTTTGGACTTGCAAGTTAGTCAAACCTGCTACTTTTTTACTATCGTCAGGATGCAGACGAATTTTTACATCAATTACCCGACTATCTAAGTTTTCTCCTGGTTGGTTGCTAAAAACATTTTGTCTATTTACTTGTAAACCAATGTGGGAAACTGTTCCGCGCAATTCACCAGGAAATGCTTGACTGGTAATTACTGCTGATTGTCCCAGCTTAACTTTACTAATATCAGTTTGATATACTTGTGCAACTGCAATCATTTGTTCAGTTTGCGCCAAGTCGGCAATTCCCGCTTCACTAATTTTTTCTCCAACTCGTGTGTGAATTTTGAGAATTTGTCCGGCTATTGGTGCTATAATGGAAGTAGACTCTAAATTAATTTGCATTTGTTTGAGTGTGGCGATCGCATTCTCAACTTCACTCTTAGCTGCTGCAATATCTACGGGACGAATTTCAGCAATACTGTTGAGTGTGGCTTTGGCTTCACTAATTTGTTTATTCCCAGTGGCGTTAATTCGAGTCAGGGTAACTTGAGCTTGGGCTAATTCTATACTAGCAGTAGAATTAATTTGATTTAGAACTGCTTGGGCTTGTGAAAGTTGCTGTTTTGCAGTGTCGAAACTCAAGCGCTTACTATCAAATAAAGAAAGAGAAATTGCACCTTGAGAAGATAGTTGCTGATAACGTTCATATTCAGCTTGAGCATTATTCAGTTGTGCTGAGAGCTTGTTAATTGTCGCCTCTTGTGCTAATCTTTCACCTAAAGACTGTGCTTCTATACGAGCGATCGCTTCTTGTTGAGCTATTTTATCGCCTTGTAACTGAGCCTGTAAGCGTTGAATAATTGCTTGCTGTGCCTGAATTTCGCCAGTTTTTGCTCCTGCTTCAACTTGAGCCAGTTTAGCTTTAGCCACTTGCACTTGTTTTTCTGCTTGAAGTACAGCCGTTTGTAGGCGAGTGCGTGAGTCTAAAATTGCCACCACCTGACCAGATTTGACTGTATCGCCCTCTTGGACTAAAATCTGAGCAATGCGATCGCCATCCAAATCCAAAGGTGCAGACAGACTAATTACCTCTGTTTCTGGTTCTAATCTTCCTAAAGCCGAGATTTTTGGTGTAACTGGCGGAGTTTCTTCAAGTTGAGATGAAGCAGATTGACTAATTAAACCAGACTGAGAAATTCCATAAAAAGCAATTCCACCTGTAATCACCGTAGCAGCTACTACTAATACAATTAACCTTTGATTGGGAACTTTAAACAACACATTTTGAGTCATTTCTACCTCACTACACACACTATTTTTTGGAGATATTTAGGCACAAATAATTAAAGTTAAATTTTTGTCTGATTTAGGGGTTAGCTATGTTATGATTTTTCTTCTAAATAGCTGGTGAGCATTTTACCTAATAAGGCAAATTGTTCAACAAAATCAATTGTTTGATCACCCCAGAGTTTTGCTAAAATCAACCCATCGATAAAGCTCAAAACAAAGGAAGCTAAGACTGGATCTTGAATTCCTAAAAAATCACAAACTGCTTGCTGATACCTTTCCTTTACACGTTGAAATACAGGACTTTTCTCTATGGTTTCTTTGTCGTGATGCTGATAAAAATCAACCAAGATATAAGTTTGATTAATACAGTAATCTTGATTTTTAACTAAGTACTTCCCCATTGCGGTCATTGTTTCAGAAAGTGTTTGCACTCCTTTCATTTCCGCCAATGCTGAACTGATATCTTGAAAACTTATCTCCTCAACTAATTGCTCAAACAAAGCCTGTTTGCTAGGAAAATAATGATATACTGTACCAGTAGAAACATTTAAACTTTCAGCGATTTGTCTCATGGTGAGCGCACCGTAACCTTTTTCGGCAAATAAATCAAAGCACTTGCTCAGAAGTTCTTTACGGTATTGCTCATGGTCAACTATTTTTGGCATATTTTTTATATCGAACAATCGATATTTTTAATATATCAGAGATATGGTGGGAATACCAGATAATTTCCCAAATCAAATATACTGATTTCTCCCTAACCCTCTGCTACAAGAAACCACTGTGTACATACAAGTGATCGAATTACTACCAGTCCTCGAATTACCCCACCCTAACCCTCCCCTTGTAAAGGGGAGGGAACTAGATTTTCCGGTTTCCCCCCTTTGCAAGGGGGGATTAAGGGGGGTAAATTCAGTATCTGTGCTTGATTACCAAGATGTGTGTACACTGTAGCCGACAAGGAGAGGGAAAAGGAAAAATTTTTGTTAGGTGTCGGTGAATTTTTAAACCCCCTCTAAAGCCTAATTTTTAGCTGTTTTACTAAAAATGCGGTAATACAGCCATGTACTAGCTTCCTTTATCGGAAAGAACACATAAGTCAGAGGATTTATGGTGACAATAATATTGCGGTAATCTCGTCGTGCTAAAAACAAAATACCACGAGCTACTTGCTTTGCTGACATCACCCCATAAGGGTTGAGTTGACTTTTAAAAGGTCCGAGAATTAATTTGCGAATTACACAATTTCCGTCCAACCGCTTCAGGGTGACAAGATTTCCTAATGTGCGTTTACTCAGTTCATAAAGGGGACTTAAAGCCGGGGAAACCTCAGCTTCAGAAGTATTTACCCAAATTTCTTTGGTGGCTTTGGCTTGTGGTCCGGTGACAGTTGTTAAAAATATATCCATCAACCGCAATGCTGAGAAAGTATTCACCTCATAGGAAGATGCGATCGCTTGCGGTGTGCGGCTATTATAGACATTGATACCATGATTAATAATCAAAATATCGATTTTCTCTAAACTGTCTTTCAGTTGAGCCTCATTTCCTAACTCCCAGGAAAGCACTTTAAAATTAGTCTGCGGTGCTAATTTTTCGGGGTTAGTAGTTAAGGCTACCACTTTAGCATTATGCTTGAGCAGTTCTGCCGCCAATGCTTGACCGAGAGAACCTGACGCGCCAGTTAAACCGACGGTTTTACCTTTGAGTGATAAACCGGTACCAAGTATTTTATCCACGAGAGGAAATACACCACTATAGTAAGCATTGACATCATCAAAATGATGTCGCCAATGGTAAGTGCGATTTACCCACCACACAGAGGGAATTATCTGTAAAGGACCGGGTAAGTGATTGTAATCTGTATCGATTTTACCGGAGATATATCGCACAGATGCACCATATAAGAAGGTACAGCCATAAATTACTCCCAGCCATAACCCCATTTGCTGAACAACTAAAGCCATGATGGTTAAAGCCGCAACCAGTAAAATGGACTCAAACACATCGTGATAAAGCTGAGAATCTTGGTAAGCTTGCACAGAGACTATGGATAAATCCCGACGATATACCTGATGATGCTTATTGTGCCATTTAGCGAGCCATTTGACCTGGTGACACAAAACATGATAAACGTCTCTTAAAACTTCAGCCAGCAGCAGCGAAAAGACTCCCCAAGCAGCAAACGGCAAACCAGTATTGACCAACACCCCATTAATCTGACTGAACATTGTCATATTTTCCTGCACACCGCTTATCTTAATCTTTCTTCATATTGTGACAGAATAGATTAATCTGAGGTTACACAGCAAACTAAAAACCTTGTAGTCAGGACTGAAGTCCTCTCCTATGGCGCACAGAGCAAGGGAAAATATGGATTTGTTTCGCGCATTCGCCGTTAGGCGTTCCCGAAGGGTAGGCGCAAAGGCGCAAAGAAGAAAGCAAAGTTTTTTTATTTGCGGTAGTATAAGGTTATGAATATTACTCTTGAGCCAGAAATACAGCAATTTATTCAAGCACAGCTTGCAAGTGGGAAATTCCCTAGTGCATCAAGAACAGCAAATTGATGAATTACGCCAAAAAATTGCTGTAGGAACTGAAGAAATGGCTAAAGGTCAAGTAACTGATGGCGAAGTTGTTTTTGCTAGATTTAAAGAAATAATTCGTAAAATTGCTGAAGAGTCTGAAAAGTGAGTAGTTATTCATTTTCAGATGAAGCAATTGAATATTTAGAATAAAAAATTTATGCAACCTGATATAAAATAAATCATGGCTGATAATAGCTTTATAGCAAACAATGTCAAAGCAAAATAAAAAAATAACCAATTCCCCTTTTCGTTATCCAGGTGGGAAGTTTTATGCTCGTAAACTTATTCTAAAATGTATCCCTGAACATGATAAATATTGCGAACCTTTTGCAGGGGGTTCATCTATATTTTTTGCAAAAAATAATGTGAAATTTAATATTTTAAATGATAAAGATGAAGAATTAGTTAATTGTTATATTCAGATTAGGGACAATGTAAATAAGCTTATATTGCTGTTAGAAGGTATCCCTGCTAAGAAAGAGTTACATTCCTACTATAAAAATGAATTTAAGCCTTCTAATGATTTAGAAAGAGCAATGCGCTGGTTTTATTTAAATAGAACTTCTTATTCGGGGATAATGAAACATCAAAATTGTTATTGGGGATATGGTGATAAGTATTCTATGAGGCCTGAAAATTGGGCATTTCATCTAAGAACAACCTCAGAAAGATTACAAAATATAGAAGTATATAATTTGGATTTTGAAATTTTAATAAATCAACTCCCCAATGGTTATTTTTTATTTATAGATCCTCCCTATTTTAACGCTGACCAAAATAAATTTTATACTTGTTATTTTACTCAAGAAGATCATGAAAGGCTTTGCCAATTGTTAAAAAAACACCAGCATAGGTTTCAATTTTTGATTACTTATGATAATAGTCCTGAAATTAGAGAAATGTACAATTGGTGCGTCTCGAAACAGGATAGAGAATGGAACTATACTATTAGCCGTACAGATGATCAAAAAAATGGCCGCAAACTTGAAAATGGTTATCAAAGTGGAAGATATAAAGGAAAAGAAATATTTATTGCTAATTATGATGTTGAATCAATAATTGGAGTAGAACCACTTCAATTTAATAAACCAAAATACCAAAGTACTAATTGTGTTCAGATGAATCTATTTGATGTTGCTAAGATATAGTTTTTATTTTTAATCAAGTAAAGACTCTATATTATCCATAGAAACCCAAGGATCTAAAGGTTGTCCCGTAAAATTATCAAAATAGATTTTTGGATAGTTGGGGATAAAAGAACAATTTAAATCCTTGCATTTTTGACGCGTACATTTTACCTGATTTATTTGATTAGCTGCTAGATGTTTACTTTTAGCAACGTACATTTTTGAAAAAGCATCATTTTGATTACTTATACCAAGCTTTTCTAAAAACAATTGAGCCTCTGGGGGTGGAAACCAATAAAATAAACCATCCGTGTCAGTTTGAAAAAAAGCATTGGCAATAGATGTTATAACTAAGTCAAAGTCTTTGGCAATATATTGATCATTATGAACCATTAGTGCTTCAAAAGGTATTCCTGTTAATTTAGACCTTTGTAAAGCTGCATTTTCCCCTAAAGTTCTGGATCTCATACATTTAACTTCTATATATGGGTTCTTACCTCTATTTAATCTAAAACTACCTTTTTTAGCTAATTTACATTCAACTGAATATTTTTTACCATTTGATTGGTTAATAATAGATACATCTATATCATTTAAACCTGTTTGAGCATTTAATCGAGGATTAGTTACATAATATTTCTCTGATAAAATAGTTGAAACATAGTCTTTAGCGGTAAACTCAAAAGATTTACCGCGAATCATAGGAATTACTTTGGGATCATTAAGAATAGCTTTTAGATGTTTTATATTTAAATTATATCGAAGACAAAATATTTCAAAATTTTCAATCCAATTTATATCTAAGTCATTTTTTGAAAAAAATTCTTCTATATGATGTATCCAATTAGTATAAGATTTATCATCTTTAAAATTATTTTGAAACTTATCTTTATTCGATTTCATTTTATTCCAATTTAATTAATATCCATTGTTTGAAAAAGTTCAGACAGACTAATATCTAATGCTTTGCATAAAGAAGTTATACATACAAGAGAAGGATTTCTTTTCCCACGCTCTAGAAGGCTTATATAAGTCCTGTCTAAATTAGCTAATTCGGCAAGTTTCTCCTGAGATAAACCTTTCTTTTTTCGAGCATTTCGTAAACATTGGCCAAATTGAGCAAGAATTTTTTTTCCATATTCAGATTTAAATGCAAAATGTGACTATTGGTCTACGGACTGACAGTCACATACAAAAGGTGAAGTCACCAATGCCAATAAATAGACTGTGCATGGAACGTAATGGATACTGCTGGCGAAATATAACTTAATACTTCCAATCCTAGTTATTTCCTAGATTGGTTTTCTTTGCGTCAACCCACGGATGTAACGAATGTTCCAAAGGTATTGATTTTGCTGTATTTGAGTCAGTACAAGGTTTTGCTCCTACCGATTTTTAGACAGATGGTGAAGAATCTATAATTATCAATGATGATGTCAAAAAATACTTACCCTGCGGCTAATGAGTTGACGAGCTTCTGAAAACACGCCCTTTCACTCCCAAAAAAAGGGCTTGAAAGCCCTGTAATTCTTATATTTCCTTAAAGGCGACACCCGGATTTGAACCGGGGGATGGAGGTTTTGCAGAGCTACAGCTACCGTTTTTACTAGCCAAAAGCCTTGCCTAGCCTAGAAATCTTTTCTGAGTCCTTGACTTTGAGTCCTGGATTGATTACTCTAAAGTAGAGCAAAGGTTAAGAGGACTCAGGTAGAGATGGGCGCACAGAAAAAACCCAAGATGGCAGTGAATATTGATGATAAAGAAGGCAAGCTGAGGTTAAGGCTTCCCAGGTCAGTAGCAGGTGGTAAGCAGGTTTATATCTATTCGGGTTTAGATGCCACTGAGATTAATGTTAAGCGTGTCTCAGGTGTGGCTAACTGGATTGAGGAAGATATACTCACAGAACAGCTAGATCCGACCTTAGCCAAATATAAGGAAAAGTTAGCCAGTTTTAAGAATAGGCATCTAGTCGTAGTAGAGCCGAGAAAGCCTGTAGAGCCTAGATTTAACCTGCTAACACTGTGGGATAGGTACACTGAATACATGAAACCACAGTTGGCTGAGACTACCTACATCAAGGATTATTCTAGGAAGTATAGGAACCACATCAAGTCACTGCCAAGCCACAGCCTAGATGATTCTGTGGCGATCAGGGATTATCTGTTAGCTAACTTGACCACTAATGCAGCTAAGAGAGTTTTAACCTACTTAAGCGCCTGTGTTGGCTGGGCTGTCAAGTCTGGGCTGGTTAAGGATAACCCATTTATGCAGATGTCCGCAGATATCAAGTTACCCAAGTCTGATGATGACGCTATTGATCCATTTAGTAAGTCTGAGATGGATGCGATTATCGGGGCATTTGAAGCCAATAAGCCACATTATGCACCATTTATCAAGTTTCTATTTTGGACTGGATGCCGGACTGGGGAGGCAATCGCTCTACAGTGGAAGCATATCGCACCGGATTACTCAGTTATAACTTTCAGTGATAGTTACGATGGGGCGACAAAGGTCAGAAAATGCACTAAGACGGGTAAAAGCCGTCGATTCCCTTGCAATAACAGGCTTAAGGAACTCTTGAGAGAGTTAAGGAAAGCTAATCAGTCGCCCGATGACTCGGTATTTACCAGCCCCAATGGTGGGATGATCAGTAATACCCGATTCTCTCAGCAGGTATGGCAAGGTGGCAAACAGGGAACTAAGACGTATACAGGGATTATGCCTGCCTTGGTTGCATCGGGGGCTGTGGAGCGTTATAGATGCCTGTACAACACCAGACATACATTCATCACTCTGATGCTTGGCGAAGGTTTGACCGTCTCGACTGTGGCTAAGTTGGTGGGGAATAGTCCGGCTATTATTCTCAAGCATTATGCTGGCAATGTTGCGCCTCTAGAACTGCCTGAGTTGTAGGTACAAACATATAGGCAAATGATTTCGATGCCCTTCTAGGCGATTCTGGAGGGGCATATTTTATAGGGGTTTGGTACACGTAATACGGAAAACGTGTAATAGCCGCCTCAAACCCTTGCTGTGCATAGAGGTGGCTGGGGTGGCTAAGTAAGTTGTGGGTTTATCAGGCTACTTCGTTATGTAAAAAAAAAGATTCAGAGGGTACATAGAGAGAAAAGAATGCTGAGGGCTTGGGTAGCCTAGCATACCAATATCTGTACAAAAAGATTCTGAGGGGACACTGTACAGCAAGTAACCTCCTGATGTGCCTTGGCAATCTAGGGTATTTTGATATGCTTAACACAACTAGGCTATCAATGCTTGCAAGTCTTACAGGGTAACAGCTTCAGCATCTAGGGTAAACTCATAACCTAGATTTACCTTAAATGCCATAGCGCTTCTGTACACCTTAAGCATTATAGGCGACTAAGACATCAGTGTAGATAAAATAATGGTCAGCTATCAGAACTTGTCCATTAGTCCAACTGATATAAACATTACCACTAAAGAAATCCAAAAAACATAAGTGGCAAAAGGAATAGGGCTGATAATAGATCCTATTAGGCAGAGAAATGCAAAACAACCAATAGCGTTTAAAAAACCCTTCATATCTCTCCCGTGTAATGTTTATTCCTTTTGGATCTTAAATGTAAAAAAAAGAAAAGACAAGAACTACAAAATGCAAGTATGAGTGACATCGAGGGAAGAACAGTTCTATCTGAAATGCTCAGGAATCTTGTTGTCCTATACCCAGGCAGCAAGTAACAGCATGATGATAACTGAGGAATCTGGAGAGAACTAGGTTAACCTGGGGCAACTGGAAGAGACTGAAACCAAAGTTACGGAAAGCTAGAAAAACACCCAATAAGGTTTAAGCGATTCTGGCTGAGTATGGGTTTATTTAAATAACATCAGCAGAACTCCCTGAGTTTACCAAGCGGTATGATTCTCAGGGAGTGGGTAGGGAGCCGATGGATAGTGATCGAGCTACCTGGATTATTAAGTAATAGTTAAGAAATCAAGAATAACATTTTAGCCCTGGTTAGCGCCGGGGCTTTTTCTTTGTCTATTCTACCATAGTCAGGCAGGATAGACAACCACTAGGCAGCAAGTAACCACCTGGGGATTCTTTTTGAGTCCTGGATTGAGTCCTGGATTGTGGGTTTCAAGAGAATCTAGGGAAATAAAATCGCTGAAACCCTGAAGGCGACAGGCGGATTTGAACCGCCGCATAAAGGTTTTGCAGACCTCTGCCTTACCACTTGGCTATGTCGCCGCACTTACGATTACTTATAATAGCATATTTTATCTAAATTTACACCCTACGTCTGAGGAAATTTTGCCGCACCTCAGCGAATTTAGTGGTTAATGGCATTTTAACATCCGAGGAGATGGCAGCGCTAAATGAAGATTTGTGGGGATAGTGTGAGGAATTGATGAATTTTTGCCCCAGATGGGTGACGTAAAATACAAAAAAAAATACAATTTCACTCTTAAGATAGATGAAAATTCGGAGATTTAAAGAAATTGGATGTTTATTTATGCTTTTTAGCTCTATGATGACTGGGGAGTCAATCCCAAATCTAAAATCTAAAATCTAAAATCTAAAATTGTTTGACTTTGGTCAGCTACTTTTACGGAAAAGAATCAGATGTTAAGTTGCACATATAGCAAACAGTGAAAATGAATCAAGTATCTCCTATATCAATTGCTCAGATCACAGATACACATCTGTTTGCTTCGGAAAATCATAAAATGCTGGGAATGCCTACTATACAGTCTTTCCAGGCTGTTGTAGATAGATTGAAGGAGCTAAAATCTGAGGTTGATTTACTACTGCTAACGGGAGATTTGTCTGGTGATGGTAATCCTCAATCTTATGATAATCTCCAAACTCTCCTGAATCCACTACAAATACCTGCTTACTGGTTACCTGGAAATCATGACTGCGCGATCGCAATGGAAGATATCCTAAATATGGGGATGGTTTCCCGACGCAAGTCTTTTGTGCGTGGTGGCTGGAATTTTATCTTACTTGATTCTTCGGTTCCTGGTTGTTTACATGGTCATCTTTCGGGTAAAACTCTCGATTGGCTGGACTCTGAATTAAAATTTTTGGGTAATTATCCGACTTTAGTCGCTCTACATCATCCGCCTTTTCCCGTAAATTCTGCGTGGTTAGATAGCACGACTCTGAAAAATCCCCAAGAATTTTTTGCTGTTCTCGATCGCCATCCCCAAGTTAAATTAGTTTTATTTGGTCATATTCATCAGGAATTTCAACGCCAGCGTCACCAAGTGGAATACCTCAGCACTCCTTCAACTGGACTTCAGTTTCGCTCAAAAAGTCCCACTTTGATTATTGATTCTAAATATCCGGGATTTCGCTTATTGAAACTATACCCCAATGGGATGTGGGAAACTTCGGTGGAACGAGTTCCTTATTTTCACCCATTGGAGTTAGCGGCTAAAGTATCCTAAATTATCTATACTTCTGTCAGAGTTATCACTTCATCAGCAAAACTGTGGCGACGCACAAAGTGAAATGGTCCAGCGACAGAACCCCAAATATGTTCATTGGTTTCTAAATCACGTCCTCTGTCAAGGCTGATAAATCTTTCTTCGCTAATCTCAAATTCACTATCTAAATAGGTTTTTTGTCCTTTCCGAAACACGATACAACCTTTACCAGGTTCCACTTTACCTTTGAAGCTGTTACCAGCCCACTCTACAGTCATGTTACATCCTGGTAGCTTTTCTAAGCGATCGCCTGTTAAAGTTTTCAGGCGTTCCAGGTTACGAGATGCACCATAAAAGTTTTCTTCTTGCTTCACAGTATAGTTGACAATTTCAATGCGATTCCCTGCATTCACCAATTGCAAAACCCGCACCCGATAAGGATCATTCAGCATATAATCATAAGCTTGTTCCACAAACAAACTGATTCCTGATAACACCTCTACAGGTAGAGGACGCATACACACGCGAATATGAGCAAAAAAAGGTGGGTTTTCAAAAGCTTGTGCTTGATTACTAAAATCAGCCGCCATCCAGCGAGCTAAGGTTGTAATATCCATAGAATGATTACATTGAAATTTATTCTGTATATTGTAAAGCTTGGGAGTGGGGAGTAGGGAGAAGAGGAAAATGGGCAGGAGGCAGAGATAAATGCATTTTGTTTCAAATTCCCCCTTGCTCCCTGCTCCCTGCTCCCCTGCTTCTTCTGGGGAGTGGGGAGAATTATCTATTTTTGGTGCGTCACAGAAGTTGACAGTTAAAATCTTGGGGTATGGTGATCATACCCTATGCTCTATTCCCAATTTTAGGTAAAGTACCCATGCTCAGGCGTTTATGTATTATTCTTAGTGTCGGTATCCTTTGTCAGCTTAACAGTTCGTTAGCGCTAGCAGAGAGTAAAAAGCCCAAACAGGCGGATAAATTTCCTCGTAATCCGCTAGAAATTACCACACCTGATCCACTTTTACCGCCTAGAATTGATCAGCAGCAGTTAACTCTCCCAGAATTGCAAAACTTGCAGAGGGCGTTGGATGAGTTGAATCAGGAAGCTAGAGCCAAATTTAAAGCAGGTGAGCAGGAAGCAGCGTTTGCGATTTGGAACCGGGAAGTACGCTTACGGCGCTATTTGGGTTCATTGGCTCAAGTGGAAGCATTATCGCGTTTTGGTGCGATCGCCTGGAATGAAAATGCTGGGGAGCAGGTAAGATATATTACAGAACGATTGCAAACTATTCAAAAGCAAGCACAAAAGCAAGCACAAAAACAAAAGACTGTTGATTTAGAATTAATGCGATCGCTTGGTGAAGCATATCAAAAAGTGCGATCGCCTAAACTGGCTTTAGAAGTTTATCAGCAAATTTTAGCAGCAGTCCAAGAAAAACAAGATGCCGCAGCCATATTGCAAACGCTGAAAACAATGGGCGAACTGCATTTGAGTTGGTTTGATTACCCTCAAGCAGCCGCCACCTATGAGAAATTATTGAATTTAACTGCTACCCAGAGCGATAGCACTAATGAGTTAGCATACCTGCAAGAGCTACGTTATATATACCAGCAGACAAAACAAGCCCAACCAGCAGTAGACGTGCTGAAAAGACTCGCAGAAATTTACCAACAGGAAAATAATCTGGCTAAAATACCAGAATTGAAACTAGCCATTGGTGCTAATTATGAATCCCTAGCACAGGAAAATTCCAGTTTACTCACACAAGCATTTAATAACTATCAAGAAGCTTATATGATGGCTGTGCGATCGCGCCAGTATGTTCGCGCTGGTGAAGCTTTACAAAAGTTAATTTCCCTATATCGAACCCAAGGACAAATCGATGAAGCTTTGCAAACTAGCCAACTTCTCATGGAGACACAACAGCAAGCCGTCAATTATTATGGCATGATGCAAGCTTACGACCAAATTGGGCAATTGTATCTAGAACGCCAAGAATATCCCCAAGCACTCACAGCCTTTCAAAAAGGATTAGAACTTGCTCAACAACTCCAACATCAAGAAACATACTTCACTCAGCAAATTGAGAAAGCCTCACCACCTAAACTTTAGCGCTTCCCCAATTTGTCATGATTTCAGCCCAGCTAATGGGGTAGATATTTACAGCAGTTTGTAAGTGAGTTTAGCACAGATAAATCTGTACTTCATACTGCTGTTTTTTAAATCCCTCCTCGCTTGCGGGGCTACCGTGTACACACAAATGATTAAATTCTCAAAATCCTTTTTTTGTAGGGTGTGTTGTCGCGCAGCGCAACGCACCATCCCAAATTTGCGGTGCGTTAGGACTAACGTCCATAACACACCCTACCTAAATGAAAGGGTTTTGGACTTGTGTGTACACCGGCAGGGTGGGGTTCCAGGTTCAAGCAGTTGTTGGCTCTAATTTTTCAACATTTTGAACTAATTCATAAAGCTTTTCTTCAAACTTTTCTGTACAAGCCGACCAATCATATTTAAGTATAGAAGGACGAGCCTGTTGAGATATTTCTTCTTTAAGTTGAGAATTTTCGAGAATTGCTACTACCTTATCAGCAAAATCTTGGGGATTATTGGGTTCAGCTAAAAAGCCGTTACGACCAGGAAAAACCTGCTCAAAAGTTGAAGGTGCAACCACAGCCACCACAGGAGTTCCAGAAGCCAGCGCTTCGTTATTTGTAGTGCAGAAGTTTTCAGTTGCAGAGGGGTTGACAAATATATCTGCACGAGCAAACCAACCCAAAAGTTCTGTACCGTGAGACTCACCCCACATAGTAATACCTTCAAACTTTTGGGACTCCCGACGCAGTTCTTCATCTAAAGGACCACTACCAATAATTACCAAATGAACATCAGGAATTTTGGCAGCAATCAGGGGAAACATATCTATCAGTTGGGTGACATTTTTTTCCGCCGTAATGCGTCCCACAAACAAGATAGTTGGTCTATTATCGTCGGGAATTGGGTTATGAATGATATTTCTGGGATGAAATTTTTCACAATCAATTCCTTGATAAGGAACATATTCACCCCGTTGACAATTCAGTTCATTGTACTTCGATAGTTGTGCTTTGGAAGGAAATAAATTACGGTCATAAACCTCAGTGGACTGCTTCACTAAAAAGGGAATAATTGGGCGCATCAAATTGAAAACATGATTGCCCAAATAGTATTGGATATAGGCAACAATATCAGTGTGGAAAATAGAAATAATTGGAGTTCCCGTTTTTTGAGCATATTCAACTCCAATGGGGCGACCATAACCTTGCAAAAACATTGAATAGAAACCTCGCATTTGTGGTGCTTCTTCCACTACCACAATATCGGGTTGAAATTTTTCTAATAACTTGGTATCACTCCAATGGCGATAATGTAATGGTTGCGGTAAAGACTTGTAAAAAATTAATGGTTTTGTGGGGAAAGCATAAGCAGAGAACTTAGGAAAACACTGTAATTCTTCCAATCCTGGCATAGGACGGCTACCGACATTTTTAGGATACTGGTCGTTGATTTCTGGGTGAACAAGAAAGACTTCATGCCCCTGTTCTAATAACCAGCGAACCCGTTGGTGTACTGCAACTGAAACACCCGTTAAAAAAGGAGCATACAAACCTGTAAATAGGGCAATGCGAAGCGGTTGCTTGTTCATAAATTTAATGAATTTGTGTATTTTGTTTCATCAAAAAATTGATGTTTTTATGCTGATACCTATTTGTAACCTGCATGAGCAATTCAAAAAGTATTTTGTGAAACAGGTTTATCTAAATACTGATAAAGAATATATTTAACTCAAGGAATCTTCCAGGAAACTTGGAATTGATAAACTATACAACCCACTTAAATTTTGACATCCAGAGCCGAGAAAACATCCGGGTTCATCTGTGGACAAATAATTCGTGATTATCAACAAACAGTGATAAACTGTAGAGAATAAGCTAAATAATTCCGAATGCACCCAGAAAAAAGTGCTAGTTTGCATAATAATTGGTAATTGTCAATCAACCTCAAAGAGAAATTTTGCCATCAATAGGTTGATCCAATAAATCATAAGGATGATATTCTACCAATCGGACACTCCCAGGATTTTGCACACGATAAACAATACCGCGCCATTTAACAGTTGACATCCAAAGAGAAGATAACAAAGCTAACCCATATATCCACTGTGTGAGGGGAATAGCAATTAATATTTTGCCTACTATCTCCATTGATAATTTTGTCATGGGTTGACCATGAGAGCGAATCACTGGGCTTACCCCTAACTCTAAAATGAGGGTTACTAAGAGTAATCCCACAGTATAAATGCAATATGTGGAAAACAATACAACTGCTAAATCCCATTGTGCATCTAACAACGCGAAGAGCAACAATAATATTGCCACACAAGGAAATAGAATACTAGAAACCGCATCACCAATGATAGCTAACCAACGGGGATGATAAAGCCGAGAATAGAAGATAACGCGCTTGAGAGATTCTATTAAGCCAAGTAAATCGCACTCTTCCCGATTGAGCATAATTAGAGAAGGTACAAGCTTCACCCGCATCCCATGTTGTTTGAGGATGTTGTGGATCATATAATCTTCGCCAAGAGCTTCTCCCCATTTATCAACCAGACCGGTTTGGCGCAGCACGTCTGTTTTGATCGCCAAAGTCCCACCCCAAGGAACTTGGAACAAGTACATTTGCACAACAGTAGACACATTACCTATGTATCGCACTAAGGAACCCCAATAGTGACCTGTGGGTACAAACCAACGGTTTCCCGTTGTCGCTCCTACTTTTGGATCAGCTAGAGGACTAACTAATTCACGTAACCAATTAGGATGGACAATGGTATCAGCATCAACTAAAGCGATCGCCTGATAAGAATCATCTAATTCTGAAACAGCTTGCAATAAGGAACTGCATTTGAGACTACAGTTGTGTCGTATAATCCTCAGAGGGCTGACTTGGACGTTGCTGGCTCCTTGTTCGTTAATAGTGTCATTGACAATTTGCCAAGCTGGATCTTGTGGACTATCAACAATCAGCTTTAAATCATACTCTGGATAATCCTGATTTAACAGCGCCTCTATACAGTTAGGCAAAAACGGATCGGCTCCGCGTAAGCAAAGAATCACCGCCGTTTTCGGTAACTCCTCATCGGTTAACAAATTTTCTTGGTGTAATCGCAGGTATAGTAGAAAAACCAGTGCTAAACACATTTGAATAGCCAGCCAACCCAGCAGAGACTGAGTAATGAATATCGTCAACTCTTTCATATATAGTCTCCGGCAAATTTGCCTTGTGTAATAGCGAGTCGCGATCAATCCCCCATCCCCAATCCCCAGAAGAAGCAGGGGAGCACCGGAGCAGGGAGCAAGGGGGAATTTGAAACAAAATGCATTTATCTCTGCCTCCTGCCCATTTTCCTCTTCTCCCCTGCCCCCGTTCCTCTTCTCCCTATTCCCTACTTTTAAGAATCAAGGGAATATTTCATCAAAATGATCATTGTGGTATTTTGATTTGGCATCAGTATAAAACTGGCATCATAAAAGCTTGGTGTACCAGTTGCTATTGACACAGTGGGATTTCTGGAAATACCAAAACCTTCTTGAGGTATGCCGAAAAAGTCTTTATTAAGTTGGCGATCGCCATTCTGATCATCGACTATCGCAACTGCATAATTTCCCGGCTGCAAACCAGAGAATTCATGAGTTAAAGTACTCCCTGTCGGCTGCACACACGCGCTTTTAATGACATCATTAGTACTCATAGGAAAACCCTGAGAACTAGAGTAAACTCCCATGCAAACCTCACCCTTTTGGTTCTTGATACCATCAACGACAACTGTTAGTGTGGTACTCGCCTTAGCGTTCACTGTTCTCCCCAAGCTAATGCTCAATAAACTAACTAGTAGTACACGAGTAAAATGACTAATTTTCCACATATTTTGCTAATTTCAACAAGTGTTTTACTTTGAAATAAACTGTCACAGCAATTCCTTCAAGGGCAGAAATGTTGTTTTTTTGATAGAAGAAGGTCGCCAACGTTGCCATAATATTATTTGCGCCGCCTTTAGTAAATCTTTAAGCAACAGATATTCAGACCCTTGCAACTGCTGATAAATACTTATATGGCAACGTATGCGCTGATAAAAGCTCAGTTTAAACAGCCATACAGAAAGCATATATTCCCACAGTATTCTCCAATGTGGAAATAATAACTTTCCTTTTTTGGCTGAGTCAAACCAAACCGTATAGGCATAAAAATCAGGTAAAATACTAGAAGTAAATTGAGATTTTTCTTTCGTCAATAAATGATGATTAGGAAAGAACATACTCAATGATTGTTCCGAATGGCTTCTAGCAAAGAATAGATATTCGGGAATTTCATAAAATTCACCAAGTAAACCAATTCTTAATAATAAAATTCCATCCGCAGTACCATAACTACCCATAGGTGGTACTTTTCTGAGAGCGCTAGCACGAATTACACCATAACACTGATAGCAGAGATGCTTAGTAAGCAACTCGTGAAAACGCTTGTGGGGGTGTTGTGAATCGGTGTTGAGTTGAATATTGTAGTTTTGAATAAAATCGCCGTTTTCATCAATCAAAGATACATGAGAATGGCACAATACCACTGTGGGTTTATTGTCAAGTACCGCCACACATTTCATGATAAAATCTGGGGCGTGTAAATCATCATAAGCTGCCCATTTAAAGTATTCGCCTACAGACAATTCCAAGACACGATTGAAGTTACGCGAACAACCGAGATTAGTATCATTGCGGTAGTAACGAATACGTTTGTCTTGAGCAGCATAAGCTCGACAAATTTCTTCAGTATTATCAGTCGAAGCATTATCTGAGATGATTAACTCAAAATCTTCAAAGGTCTGAGCTAAAAGGGCATCGAGGGCTGATTTAATAAATCTCTCGCCGTTATATACAGGCAATCCGATACTTACTTTCGGCTGATTTTTGCTCATATAAAATAATGGTCAGTAAAATCTTCAGCTATTTATAGCGATTCCTATTTCAATCAAGTACCGTCAGATTTATTTGACCAAAGATGCACACAGATAATATATAGGAATCCGATTTGATTATTGAAAAAATCTAAGTATATGTAGGGTGTGTTATGGCTTTAGCCTAACGCACCGTCTTCTGTGGTCTTGGTGCCGTACTCTCCTGGATAACACACCCTACGTGTATTTCATAAATCAAATATGAGTCCTATAGTAACTAGCAGTTTAGTAATTGCTATTACTAGCTTTTAGATATCAGCTTTTTTGATCCATTCTTGTGTGAGTCGTAAACCATCTTCTAAGTCAATTTTTGGTTTATAATCTAACAGGTTTTGTGCTTTGGCAATGGAATAGGCGTGAGGACGACTCATAAAATCTACAGACTCTGGCAAGATATCAGCTTTTTTGCGAAAAAGTTTTTGTCCTTGGGCGCGAAGTTTGAGAAATAATTTCATTTCATCTTTGGGTAAAGACATTGGCGCAGCTAAACCTTCCATTGCGGCTAAACGCAGAAAATACTCTTTCCAGGAAGTTTCTTGACCGTCGGTAATGTTAAAAATTTCCCCGTATGTTTCTTTTTGAATTGCTAGAAAAATTGCATCAATCAAATTATCTACATATACATGATTCATCACGCCTTTACCATCATTCGCATAAGCAAATAATTTTTGGCGCATCATCGATATTGGTCGAACTACCCAAGAATTACTCCCTGGGCCATAAACATCTCCAGCCCGAATAATAATCACACCAAAATCAGGGGGAGAATTCAGTGGTAAAAGTTCGGTTTCGGCTTCTATTTTTGTCTGACAGTAGGGATTATTCTCACCAGAGAGAGTCCCAGATTCTGTAACGCCATCTGCATAATTAAAGCCATAAACCATCACACTAGAAAGATGGATAAAACTTTTAACACCAGCATTTTTAGCAGCTTTAGCCATATTGACCGTACCGCCAACATTTACCTCACGAAATTCTTTAATTGCGCCAGCTTCTTGAACAATTTCAGCATTATGTAAAACAATATCTACACCTTGACAAGCTTTTTGGGCAATCTTAGCATCAGTAATTTTACCAACAATTATCTCAATACCCAAATTTTGTGCTGTTTTATTCACATCAGCAGAACTTTGTAATCCCCGAACTTTCATTCCTTGGGCTATAGCTAATTCGGCTGCACGCAACCCGATAAATTCATCAATTCCAGTGATTAACAGAATTTTATTTTCGAGGTTCATAGAAGTATAGGTGATGGGTAAATTAGGTGAATTGAGTGGAATAACTAATACCAATTTTGAGAGTTTTATTTTTCCTTGGTATTTTTGGCTTTTAACTTCATAGCTTACGGGAACGCCAAGGGCGAACTCGCGTAATCTTCAAGCAGGATATTTGTGCTTTCAGATAAGTGCATTTTCATTTTTGTAGGTATTTGAGATAACTAAAAAATATCAGCCGGGTCTGCGGAACGAAGTTTATTGATAGCAAGTGAGCCGGAAGTTATGCACATGAGAACTGCTGAGACTAAAACAATGATGGCATTATTAGCAGTCATCATAATCGGTAATTTAGTCACCTCCATAGCGAAACTATATAAGCCTATGGAAAAGAGAAAACCTGGGATATAACCTAATAAAGCCAGGATTAATGCTTGTTGAAAAACTACATTTAATAGATATCCATTCGCATATCCAATAGCTTTTAAAGTTGCGTAGGCAATCAATTGATTGGCAATATTGCTGTAAAGAATTTGATAGACAATTACTACCCCCACCACAGAAGCCATCGTCAGCATGAGGTTAAGTATAAATCCGATGGGTGTCCTCACAGCCCAATACTCTTTCTCGAAATCAATAAAGCCTTGACGAGTAAAAATTTGGATATCATTCGGTAAATTTGCTTTTAATTTTTGCAAAACTTTATCGGGATTTGCGCCAGCATTCAGGGTGATGACACCAATATCAATCATTTCTGCTGGGCGAGTATTAGGATTTATCCTGAGAAATGTTGAATCACTGACAATTAAGTTACCATCTACACCAAAGGAAGGCCCTAAGCTGAATAAGCCTCCTACTCTGACTCTGTAACCAATGGGCGCATCAAAGGGAAATATTTCAATTGTCTGTTCAGTATTTCCAGCAGCGAAATTATTGGCGATCGGGCCAAACTCTGGGCGCGAAATTCGATCAAACAGGACAATATCAGGAATTTTGAGTCTGTCTAAGTTTTCTGCAACTTCGGGTATATTAAATACAGATTTTCCGGGGTCAAAGCCAATTACATATATAGAATATTTCTCTCCAGTTTCTGGGTTTTTTAATTTCGCAAATTGCAAATATATGGGGCTAACTGACTCTACACCTTCAAAACCCAAGGTTTGGTATAAACGACTGCGGGAAAAACTTTGAGTTGCGGTTAAGGATTTATATTGCGAACTAACTAAAAATAAATCGCCTCGGAGATTTTGATGCAGTGCAGTAGCACTAGAATAAAGTGCATCTTGAAAGCCAAGTTGAATGAAGGTTAGCAGTACAATAAATGCAATTCCAGCTACAGCTACTACAAATCGAATTTTTTGCTGGGCTAGCTGTAGCCATGCTAAGGGTATTTTAAAATTCATGGTTTAATACCATTTGGGATGTTATTTTTTGGAGACGCGATAAATCGCGTTTTATATGAGCAACGAACCACGTAAAGCCTTCGGCATAGCTTCGCTTATGGCGCTAGCGTCTCCCCTTGGGAGAAGGACACAAAGGAAGAAGGGAAGAAGAAGGAAGAAGGAAATTTAGCGCAACTATGGCTTCGCTACGCAAGTTATTACTAAGAAATTCATTCTATTAGAGTTGAATGGCGACATCAACTTGTAAGTTGGTTAAACGGGCTACCCTTTGACTATCTGCGGGGTCGTTGATGCTGATTTTTACTTCAACTATTCTGCGGTCTGTATCTGCTGCGGGGTTAAGACTGAAGATGCTTTGTCTGTCAATTTGCCAACCAATTTTGCTGACGGTTCCCTGTATTTTTCCGGGAAAGGCGTTGCTAGTAATGGTCGCTTTTTGTCCTACTTTTACTTTTTGAATGTCAGTTTGATAAACTTCGGCGACTACATACATTTGAGATATTTTACCTATTTCAGCAAATCCATTGCTGTTAATTACTTCTCCTGTTTTGGCGTGAATTTTTAAAACTTGACCGTTTATGGGAGATTTTAGGTAGGTTAATTCTTGGTCTGCTTGTGCTTGTTTGATGGCAGTTACAGCACTATTCACTTCGGTTTTTGCCAATTCTACATCAACGGTACGTATTTCGCTAATACTGTTAAGTCTGGCTTTGGCTTCTTTGAGTTGGTCTTGAAGTGTGTTCTGAGTGCGGTTGAGGTTGGCTTTGGCTTCGGTAAGTTGCTGTTGTACAGTTTTGAGTTGCAAAGCTTTACTATCTGCTATGGAGGCGGAAATAGCACCGTCTTTGTATAATTGCTGATATCGATTGTTCTCGCTTTGGGCGTTATCTACTTCGGCCTGGATGCGGTTGATTGTGGCTTGTTGAGCTGCAATGTCTCCTTTTAATTGTGACTCTAAACGGGCGATCGCAGCTTTTTGGGCGGTAATATCTCCGGGTTTAGCCCCAGACTGGACTTGTGCTAGTTTAGCTTTAGCAATTTCTAGTTGATCTAAAGCCTGTTGCAGAGCGGTTGTGGCGCGACCATAATTTTCTAAATATGCCAATATTTGCCCGTCTTTAACTTCTTCTCCTTCCTTCACCAAGGTTTTTTCTACCCGCACACCGTTGACTGAATTGGGCGCAGACAAATTAGTCACTTCACCCTCTGGTTGCAAACGTCCTAAAGCTGTCACCGCAACTTTCACAGGGGTAGGGGTAGCCTTGGGCAAATTCGCTGAAGGCGTTGGAACTTGAGGGCTAAATCGATTTTGTGAAAAGCTGTAAAAAGTTACTAATCCAGTCGCTAAAGTGATAGAAGCTGCCAAAATTATCCGCCACCGACCTAGGGGTTTTGTGAATAACAGGCGTTTTTTGTTTGCGGCCATATTTTTATTCCAATTGTGCTATGCCAGGGGACAACCTAAGATGGCTATATGATGTGAATGCAATAGACTCATCTGCAAATTAACCAAGAGCATTTTTTCTCTATAGTTTTACTTTCAGTAAATTGAGAGGTCTAATTAGTTCTATATAAATTGTTGTACGCGCTGTTATCAGTTATCAGTTACCAGTTATCAGTTATCAGGTAAGAGACATAATTGGGTTTTATTTTTCCACCATAAGTCTTGTTCACGATTCACTGTTCACTGTTCACTGTTCACTGATTTTAATGGTGGTGTGATTGCAAATCTTCCTGAGTTAGTTTTATCCTAAATTCACACTGAATCAAGTAGTGTAAAATACAATCTGGCTAGGATGGAAAGCTAAATTTTAAGATGTCGAAGCGCTGATAAAATTAACTATGGAAAAGTTGAATTAGCTTGTTTCTAAGTATTGCAAAATTTGCTGATCTTGTCAATCGGTTGTTGTTTGGTGTCAATATGCACGCACCAGGCGCAGAAACGCAACAGAGGAGGCTGGGGAATAGAATAGAGAGCCGCATCTGGCTGTGGTGGTCAGGGTCAATCCAAAATCTAAAATCTAAAATCCAAAATCGATTGACTCGCCATTGTGTATACTGATGCAATATATTTAGATATACCTTTGACTCACTGCACTGAAAATAGTAATTATGCCTATAGTGTCCATAGAGCAAATTCGGATTGGTCTGAATCGCCGTCCGGTTAAGGGCGACAAGGTAAATGAGTTGAAGGAGTCGATTCGGGCTAATGGTTTATTGAACCCGATTACGGTGGATCAAAAGCTGAATTTGATTGCGGGGTTACATCGTTTGACGGCTTGCAAACTTTTGGGGCTAGAGGTTGTTGAGTGTCATATTGTTAACTATGAGAATTCTGACCAATCTCGTTTGGCGGAAATTGATGAGAATTTGATTCGCAATGAGTTGGAACCACTGGAACGTTCGGAGTTGTGGTTGGAGCGAGATGAAATTTTATCGCGGATGGGTTTGAGGGCAAAGGTAGGCGATAATCAATATACAGCTAAAGGTGGTGAAACGGTTTCACCACCCTTAAAGCGTACTGTAGAGTTAGCCAGAGAAGTTGGCTACTCTGAACGCACCTTTCAGCACGGTAAGCAGATTGCTAAAAGTATTCACTCAGAGGTGAAAGAAATAATTAAGGGTTCGCCAATTGCTGATAGTCCTACTGCACTGCTGAAGGTGGCTAGGGCTGGTAGTAAGGAACGGATTTTGGCCCAAGAGTCTCAAAAGGCTTGGGAGTTAGCCCAAGTGAGGGGAGATGAAGTAGAATCGGCAAGGCTGGCTCAATTAATTGTGGAAGCTAGGGCGAAGCAAAAAGATTTACAGATTTTGGCATACAAAAGTGCTATGGCGCAACGGGAAGCTAAGTTGGCGCACAAAAAAGGTCAAGGTCAGCCGGAAGTCGCCGCTAGTGATGAACCTAATGTAAAAGTTGGTGAGGAATGGATGTTGGCACGGCATTTAGTGTATTGTGATCATACTGCTAGTTCAGAATTTAGAAACCTGTTACCATCAGATGCTGCTTTAGCGATCGCCACCCTGTCTCAGACTTGGGAGCATAATTACTTGGTAGATGAAGCGCGAGTGGTGGCGGTGTTGCGTTCTGAGGGACACATTTATAATTTTTATCGTCATAGCCAAATGCCTTTTCAATATGAATTAGTTCTAGGTAATATTTACGTGGGCATTTTTTCTCACCAATCAATACCTCAGCCACAGACACCAATTAATATTGACGGAGTAGAGGGTATTGTTAACTACTTAATTCATTTGTATACCAATCAGAATAACTTTGTGATTGCGCCATTTATGGGAAACGGTGAAATTCTCATTGCTTGTGAAAGAATGGGGCGTATCTGTTTTATTGGCGATGAAAATCCCCAATTGGTGCATCGGGGAATCATGCGGTGGCAGAAATGGACTGGTAAGTTACCGCAAAAAATTGGTTTGGTGTCTTAGTTTCTATCTTTCACCACAGAGACACTAATATACACAGAAGAATTGATCTTGAGTTGAGCAATAGTTCCTTACAGCGATTTTCAGCTAAATGAACCACATTTTTATGTCGGGCTACGCCCCGCTACGCTAACACGCAGAGGCGCAAAGGCGCACCAGAGGAATTAAGAGTGTGGTCTAAATACATGAAAACTGCTGTAATGGTACAAGCCTCTTGATTTATCTGTGGAGTCAATCCAAAATCTAAAATCTAAAATCTAAAATTCCTTGATTCACAATGTTATTTCTAAATCTGTAACTGCTTTGTCAGATATTACTAGATGATGTCCAAGTTTAGGCAATTCATCACAAATGTAATTTGTTTATTCTGCACTGTCTTATAAATTAATGTTTGCTTTATAAATTACTTTTTGTTTGGATAGGTAGTTTTATCTGGATAAATTATCGAATTCTTGCCTTTAATTATGATGTTCTGCTGAAAAATACATTTAGATAGTTTTGTACTTTGTTGATGTATTTATTAAATTTTATCTGGATTAATAAAATATGCGTACTGAGCCTAAAATCAAGCCTATCAAAGCAATTAAGCTAAACCAGCAGCGTGAGGATAAAGTTTTTAACTATACTTGTGTATCGTGCCTTTTTTTAAATTGCTACCAGCAATAATCTGGTTTATTTATAAAATTACTTTAAACAAATGATTTAGTTTCTGTGAATCATGCTATTCTTTTTATTAATTCAACCCTTTCAAAGCGGCAAAGGAATTTAGTTATTTTGTTCAAATTTGAAAAAGCAAAACTAAACCTAACCGCATTGGCATCACCCTATAAGTGTGTGAGTATTTCTTCAGAAAAGTGCATGAATTCAGAATGTAGGGGAATGTTTTTTCTGTAACGAAGTTGTCAACTTTTCTGGGTCAAATTGCTTAAAATAAATTATCCTGGACGCTGAAACTGGCTATGGCATTTATCAAGATACAGAACGTTGTCATTAACACCAGCTACGTTGCTGCGGTTAGGCTAGATACTCAAACTAATTTGGGAGAAAAAAGCGTTTCTGTCCTAGTAGCTACTCCTCAGTTTCCCTTAATTCAGTGGGATACAATTGCTCAAAATCTCTACCATTACGAATGGATGGAATTCACTGGTCAAGCAGCTAACGTACTCCGAGACTATTTTTCCAGTTTCAACAACGTTATTGACCTCTTACCTCAATATCAAGAATCGAGTGTTGTATAACATTATTTCACGAATACTGTATTCCGAAATTGCCTGAAAATGCGGAAAGCATCCATGAATTAAGGCGGAAAAGCAGTATGTATCGTGTGCGCTTGGTTTAGCAACAAGCAGTTAACTTCGCCTGTATAAAGGTAGGTAGATAATAACCAATTCTCCCAAATCAGACAAATTCTTAATTACGAATTACGAATTACGAATTATGAATTACGAATTGGTATTACCTAGCTATTTGTTAGCAGAAATAGCTCATTGTCAGTGGAATACAGAAATTACTGTAGCCTCATAATCCACAATACTTAAGAACAGTATATGCCCTATGTCTGCTTATTCAATTGATACGGCTTTGGCAGAGTTAGAGAGCCTTATCAATAGTGTTGAGAAAACTTTGATTAGGTCAATAGAGGACAAGAAGTTTAGTAAGGAAACACCAATGTCAGTTAACAAAATTAATAGAAAATTAGCACAAAATCCCATAGCTATTGTCGGGATGGCTTCTTTATTACCCCAAGCGAGAAATTTACGGGAATATTGGCAAAATATCGTTAACAAAATTGATTGTATTACTGATGTCCCGGCTACACATTGGAGCGTTGAAGATTATTACGACCCCAACCCCAGAACCCCGGAAGATAAAACCTACTGTAAAAGAGGCGGGTTTATTCCAGAGGTTGATTTTAACCCAATGGAATTTGGTATTCCTCCCAGCATCTTGGAAGTTACAGATATTTCCCAGCTATTAGGTTTGGTAATTGCTAAAGAAGCAATGGAAGATGCTGGTTATGGTGAGTCGCGTGAATTTAGTCGCGAAAAGATTGGGGTAATTTTAGGTGTGGCCATGGCCAAGCAATTGGGAATGCCACTTTCGGCTCGGTTAGAGTATCCTGTTTGGGAAAAGGCACTTAAAAGCAGTGGTATTTCTGATGAAGATACTCAAAAAATTATCGAAAAAATTAAAAGCGCCTATATCAAATGGGATGAAAATGCTTTCCCTGGAATGTTGGCGAATGTGGTTGCTGGACGCATTGCGAACCGCTTGAATTTTGGCGGGACAAATTGTGTCGTGGATGCTGCTTGTGCTAGTTCCTTTGGTGCTTTGAAAATGGCTATCAGCGAACTGGTAGAACATCGGGCTGATATGATGCTGACTGGTGGTGTTGATACCGATAACACTATCATGGCTTACATTTCTTTCAGCAAAACACCAGCCGTTTCTCCCAGTGAAAACGCCAAACCTTTCGATGCTAAATCTGATGGGATGTTGCTGGGTGAAGGTGTTTGTATGTATGTCCTCAAACGCTTGGAAGATGCGGAACGGGACAATGATAAAATTTATGCGGTGATTAAAGGTATTGGTACTTCTAGCGATGGTCGCTACAAGAGTATTTATGCTCCCCGCAAGGAAGGCCAAGTTAGAGCCTTGGAACGTGCTTATGATGATGCGGGCTTTTCTCCCGCCACTGTGGGGTTAATGGAAGCCCACGGGACTGGAACAATGGCTGGCGACCCCATCGAATTTGGTTCTTTAAGAGACTACTTTAGTCAGCATGATTCCCAAAAACAGCATATCGCGTTGGGGAGTGTAAAATCTCAAATTGGGCATACCAAAGCGGCTGCTGGGGCTGCAAGTTTGATTAAAACTGCTTTGGCTTTGCATCACAAAGTTTTACCCGCAACCATCAATATTACTGAACCAAATCCTAAATTGGATATCAAAAATTCATCATTTTATTTGAATACCCAAACTAGACCTTGGATAAGGGCGGAAGGTGAAGCGCCAAGACGGGCGGGGGTGAGTTCTTTCGGTTTTGGTGGAACGAATTATCACGTTGTTTTGGAAGAATACGAAACTGAAGAAAATCTTCCTTACCGTTTACATGGTACTGCCCGTGAGGTGCTGTTGTTTGCGAATAATCCAGGACAACTGTTGAGTAAATGCGAAGAAACTCTGAATAAGTTACATTCAGCCGATGGTGAAAGACATTTTGCCGCTTTAATTAAAGAATGTCAATCTGTGGAAATTCCCCAAGTTGCTGCTAGAGTGGGGTTTGTGGCTGAAAATCTGCAAGAAGCTTGTAAGTTGATGCAGGTTAGTATTGACTGGCTGAAACACAAGGCTTCTGTAACATCTTGGGAACATCCCCAAGGTATTTATTACCGTTCCTCTGGAATGGAGTTGGGCGGAAAGGTTGTTTCTCTATTTTCTGGACAGGGTTCGCAATACCTGGAAATGGGGCGAGAATTGGTGATGAACTTTCCGACTATGCGCCGTTTACATGGCTGTATGGATAGTTTGTTACTTAAAGATAATTTGCAGCCAATTTCAGAAATTGTGTTTCCTCATCCGGTGTTTGATGAAGCAGAAAAAAATGCCCAAATTGCTACATTGCAACGCACAGAATACGCTCAACCTGCTATTGGGGTATTTAGCGCTGGTTTGTATTCTATATTGCAACAAGCGGGATTTAAATCTGATTTTGTGGCGGGACACAGCTTCGGGGAACTAACAGCTTTATGGGCTGCGGGGGTTTTGAGTGAAGCAGATTATTTGTTTCTAGTTAAGTCTAGAGGTCAAGCGATGGCTGCGCCAGAAGACCCAGACCATGATGCTGGGAGTATGTTGGCGGTGAAGGAGGATATGAGTAAAGTTGCGCTGGTGCTGCGGAATTATCCTCAAGTTACCATTGCTAACTTTAATTCTCCCACACAAATTGTCTTAGCCGGACCGACGGCAGAAGTCGCTAAGGTGAGACAAGCTTTACAGGAACAAGGTTGTACTGCGGTGGTGTTACCTGTGTCTGCTGCTTTCCACACGCCACTGATTGCTTTTGCTCAAAAATCCTTTGCGATCGCCACTAAATCTGTTAAATTCAATCAGCCTCAAATTCCTGTCTTCACCAACGTTACAGGTAAAAACTACCCCCAAGAACCCCAAGCAATTCAGAAAATTCTGGAAACTCACCTGGCTACTTCGGTGATGTTTAAACAGGAAATCGAAAATATCTATGCTGCGGGTGGTTATTGCTTTGTGGAATTTGGTCCCCGGCGGATTTTGACCAACTTGGTAAAAGATATTTTAGGCGATCGCCCACATCTTACCATCTCTTTGAACCCCAGCACTCAAAAGAACAGCGATCGCTCTCTAAGAGAAGCGGCTGTACAGTTGCGTGTCGTGGGCTTAACTTTGAAAAACCTCGATCCTTATCAAATTGAACCCGTACTACCTCCAGTAGAGAAGAAGAAGGCGTTAAATGTGCGTTTAAACGGCATTAACTATGTCTCCGAAAAAACCAAAAACGCCTTTCCTGAAGCTTTGCGGAACGGACATCAAGTAAGTTTACCTGTCACTTCCGCACCTGAATTTTCGGAAGTTGTAGCAACTCCAGCAGTGAAAGAAAATAGCACTAATGGACGTGTTACCCATCCTACAGATAGTCTGCCCGAATTTTCACATAAATCTACTAATACTACACCCCAGGCTCAAATGAATCCTGTGATTCTTCCTACAGCAACAGCCCAGGAGACAAAGATGCAACCAACACCAGAAAAACCTGTAAATTACCAACGGGCGTTAGAAAGTTTAGAATATCTGTTGACACAGTTCCAGCAAAATCAAACCGAAAATCTGCAAGTTCACGGGACTTATCTGCAACATCAGACGGAATACACCAAAGCGTTTTTCCAATTGATGCAGCAACAAAACGCTGTATTTGCTAACAGCCAATCTAACGACGAGGCAGCACAACTTCAGCTATTTGTCAAGAAAAGTGTAGAACGGGGAATGATGCAGTTTCACAGTCAACAAGGTGAAACCCTACGCATCCATGAGCAATATCTTGTAGAACAGTTAGAATACGCCAAGAAGTTTTTCCAACTTATCCAACAAGAATATTCTCAAATTATTTCCAGTCAGGTAACTACTCAGCCCAAAGAGACACCAGCACCAGCGCCTGTAGTCGAAACAGTACCAGCACCTGTAGCGGTAGCAGTAACACCAGCGCCTGTAGTCGAAACAGTACTAGAACCTGTAGCGGTGACACCAGCGCCTGTAGTTGAAACAGTACCAGCACCTGTCTCTGCTCCTAATATTGACTTAAGTGAATTGGGTAACAACTTATTAGCCATCACCAGCGATAAAACTGGCTACCCAGTAGAGATGCTGGAAACAGATATGGACATGGAGGCTGACTTAGGAATCGACTCGATCAAACGAGTTGAAATCTTGGGCGCGTTACAGGATATGTACCCTGACCTACCCAAGCCAAATTTAGAAGAATTATCAGAAAAACGCACCATTGGCGAAGTTGTAGAATACCTGCAATTTCAAGTTTCTGGCAGTGCTGTTGTTACTACTCCAGAAGTCGTGCTACAATCTAATCAATCCCCCTTGTCCCTTATCCCCATAGGGGACAACGAAATCCCCATTCCCGTAGAGACAACCAGCCCGGTTGTCTCTACCCCCCTCCCCACAGAATTAGAAACAGAACCAGAAATAGCAGCTACCGATAATTACGCAGACTTGGGTGAAACCTTGTTAAGCATCACCAGTGATAAGACTGGCTACCCAGTAGAGATGCTAGAGATGGATATGGACATGGAGGCTGACTTAGGAATTGACTCCATTAAACGGGTAGAAATATTGGGAGCGATGCAAGATAAATACCCCAATTTACCCCAGCCCAATATAGAAGAACTGGGCGACCTCCGCACCATCGGTCAAATAGTTGATTATCTCCAGAAGCTGGCTGGAGGTGAAAAAAAAAAGCCCCAGTGGTCGTTTAGTTACCAGCCAGTCCAGGTAATAGACGGTGTGACACGGCGACCAGCTAAACTGCAATTCCTCCCACCACCGGATAGTTTAGACTTCGCTTTACCAGAGGGACACGTGAGTGTAATTACTGACGATGGTTCCCTCACCACGTCACAATTAGCTCAAACTTTAAGCGATCGCGGCGGGAAAGTGGTAGTTTTAAGTTTCCCCCCATCTATCGTTCCTCAACAGTCGCCCTTACCAACCGGAGTGAATCGTGTAGTCCTCGCAGATATGACCGAAGAATTGCTTCAACATAAATTATCTGCGATCGCGACTCACTTCGGCAACATTGGCGCTTTCATCCATATACATCCAGTATTTCCCGGAAATCAGACCCCAGCTTACTTACCACAAGAAAAAGAAATTGTCAAGCACGTCTTTTTCATAGCCAAACATCTCAAGCAAACCCTCAACGAAGTGGCGCGTTATGAACGCAGTTGCTTCTTAACCGTCAACCGTTTAGATGGAGCCTTTGGCTTAGAGCATAACATTAATTTTGGAGCCATTGGTGCAGGATTATTTGGATTAACCAAAACTCTGAAATGGGAATGGCCGAAAGTCTTTACTCGCGCCATTGATTTAAGTCCAAGTATAAACCCTCAACAGTCAGCAGAATATATTATCGCTGAAATGCACGACCCGAATAATTATATCAGCGAAGTTGCTTACGGTTCCCAAGGACGTGTGACTTTAGTTGGTTCTTTCGAGAACTAAGGGGATGAGGGAGGTATAACCATATCTCCCTCTTCGTTGAAGGATATTTTTTGTTGGGCTACGCCCCGCTACGCTAACACGCACCAGGCGCAGAGACGCAGAGTTTAAGAGCGCAGAAACTCTTTCTTGGCGTACTTGGCGACTTGGCGGTTAGTTCCTCTTTAATCATAAAAAAATATGACTACACAAACACAGATTCGCCCTTCATCAGTTTTTATTGTAAGTGGTGGTGCAAAAGGAATTACAGCCCAATGTACAATTAAAATAGCCCAGCACCAGCCTTGTAAATTCATCCTCCTTGGTCGTTCCGAACTTTTAGAAATTGAACCAGAATTTGCTCAAAATTGTATCGAAGAACCAGCCTTAAAGAAACGCATCATGGAAAATCTTCTGTCTCAAGGAGAAAAACCAACTCCTATGAGTGTATTGAAGATATATAACAAAATCGTTTCCAGCCGAGAAATTAAGAAAACCTTAGCAAGCATCCAAGAAACAGGCGCTCAAGCCGAATATATTAGTGTAGATGTCACCAATATTGCAGATTTACAGCAAAAATTAGCGGCTGTGGGCGCAATAACTGGGATTATTCACGGCGCGGGAAATTTAGCTGATAAGCTAATTGAAAAGAAAACAGATCAGGATTTTGAAAAAGTTTACACTGCTAAAGTCCAAGGATTAGAAAATCTCCTGACTTGCGTGAATCTTGAACAACTCCAGCATTTAGTATTGTTCTCCTCCGTAACTGGATTTTACGGCAATATTGGACAATCTGATTATGCGATCGCTAACGAAATTCTCAACAAATCAGCCCATTTAATCAAGCAAAATTATCCTCAGTGTCACGTAGTCGCCATTAACTGGGGCGCTTGGGATAGTGGTATGGTTTCCCCAGAACTAAAAAAAGCACTTGCAGAAAGGGGATTTGATATTATTCCTGTGGATGCGGGTACACAAATGTTAGTCAACGAATTGCACCCGTCCCATCATGATACTGCACAAGTTGTCATTGGTAGTCCCTTAGTTCCCCCAACTATAGAATTAGATTCCCAACTGCGAAATCATCGCATCCGTCGCCAGATGAAACTGGAAGCGAACCCCTTTTTATATGATCATGCTTTAGCCGGTTCTCCAGTATTACCTGCTACTTGTGCAATGACATGGATAATTAATTCCTGTGAGGAAATGTATCCCGGTTATCGATTATTCAATTACACAGATTTCAAAGTTTTAAAGGGAATTACCTTCAACCATAACTTAGCCAAAGAACACATTTTAGATATAGAAGAAGTTGAGAAAATCAACTCTGAAAAAATTGTAGTTAAAGCTAAAATATGGAGTAAAAATTCCGCAGGTAAAACCCATTACCATTTTAGCGCTCAACTCAACCTGCATAGAGAAATTCCTGATTCTCCTACTTATGAATCAATCAACCTCAATCAAGATAACATAATCACTGCCACAGGCAAAGATTTCTATCAAAATGGAGAAAGCACCTTATTTCATGGACCCTCATTTCAAGAAGTCCAAAGAGTTTTAAATATTACCCCTGAAAAAATCACCACAGAATGTTTGTGGACAGAAATCAGTCCTCAAAAACAAGGACAATTCCCCGTTAAATGGGTGAATCCTTATACAACAGACTTGAGTATGCACGCCTTATGGATTTGGACACAACACTTTCATCAAGAAGGTTGCTTACCCGGAAAAGTCGAGAAATTTGAACAATTTGCGCCTACTCCACACAACGAACCATTTTATGTTTCTTGTGAAGTAAAAGCCAAAACTCCGAGTAGTGCGATCGCAGACTTTATTATACACGATAATCAGGGAAAAATATACTCTCAAATGCTAGGCGCTCATGCCATTATTTGGTCAATGAAACAACTCAGAAGTTAATTATTTGGACTTGATTCTCAGCCAGAGACGCAGAGGCGCGGAGAAATTGAGAAGTAGAGAGAATTCCTTCTTCCTTCTTCCCTCTTCCTTTGTGTACTTTGTGTCCTTTGTGGTTCGTTTCCATCCAGAAAAAATTCTCAAATTTGGGGAACAGCGTAAATCCTGCCTTCTTTTAATACCCCAAAACTGTCGAGGATATAACAATGCAAAAAATAGCCATCATCGGATTATCCAGCCTATTTCCCGATGCTAAAAACCCTGAAGAATTTTGGCATAATTTGATTAACAAAAAAGATGCCACATCATCAGCAACCATCGCCGAAATTGGGGTAGATCCCACTATTTTTTACAACCCAGTTAAAGGCACAGCAGATAAAACCTATTCCCTCAAAGGTGGCTACATTCGGGACTTTGAATTTGATGCGTCTGAATATAACCTCCCATCAGAATTACTTGCAGGTTTAGACGACACCTTCAAATGGTCATTGTATGCAGCCAAACAAGCCATTAAAAATAGTGGCTACTGGGGAAATCAAAACCTCCTCGCTAAATGTGGTGTAATTCTAGGAAATCTTTCCTTCCCAACTAGACTTTCCCATCAATTATTCTCCCCTATTTATCGGCAAGCGATCGCACCTGCTGTTAAAGAACTTTTACAGCATGAAAATTTTGATTTAGCTACCTTACCCATAGCAACCAAAGCATCAGTTTACAATGCGATGATTTCCGGCTTACCAGCATCAATAGTTGCTCAAGCCTTATCACTATCTAGAATTAATTTATGTCTAGATGCTGCTTGTTCATCCTCATTTTATGCTATTAAACTAGCCTCTCATTATCTATCATCCCATAAAGCTGACATGATGTTAGCCGGAGCCATCAGTTGTGCAGACTCGCTATTTGTGCGAATGCTCTTTTCTGGTGTCCAAGGCTTTGCTGAAGACGGTACAAGTCGCCCCCTAGATAAGACATCCAGAGGACTAATTCCCGGTGACGGTGTAGGAATGGTAGTCCTGAAAAGATACACCGATGCTGTCAGAGATGGAGATCATATTCTCGCCACAATTTGCGGTAATGGACTCTCTAACGATGGTAAAGGTAAGCACCTACTCAGTCCCAATACCAAAGGACAAGTCCTCGCTTTTGAACGAGCCTATAAAGAAGCTCAAATTAGTCCTCAAAGCATTGATTATCTAGAATGTCATGCTACCGGCACATTACTAGGAGATACAACAGAACTCAACTCTATAGCTACCTTTTTCGGACAACATCAAGCCTCACCTTTAGTAGGTTCTGCTAAAGCCAACGTCGGGCATTTATTAACGGCTGCTGGGATGGTAGGCTTGACAAAAGTAATTCTGAGTATGTCTCAGAATCTAATTCCACCTACCATTAATGTTGATGTCCCTTTAGCCTCAGACAATAACGTTATTTCCAGCGATAATATTGTCAGAAAAGCCACAGCATGGCCTAACAACAATACACCCATTAAACGCGCAGCCATCAGCGCCTTTGGTTTTGGCGGGACTAATTCCCACTTAATTCTTGAACAGGGAAACACAGCCCTAGATATTAACTCAGATGTACCTGTAGAACAGGCTAAAGTCGCTATTGTTGGCATGGATGCCTTTTTCGGTGGCTGTAACGGATTAGATGCCTTTGAGCGCAGTATTTACGAAGGAAAACAGCATTTTATTCCTCTCCCCCCCTCTAGATGGCAAGGTCTAGATGAGCAAACAGACTTACTGCAAGAGTATGGTTTAGCAGATGGTAAACCACCAATTGGGGCATACATCCAAGACTTTGACATTGATACTTTAGCCTGTAAAGTTCCTCCAAACGAAGTTGAAAAACTCAATCCCCAACAACTGTTACTATTAAAAGTTGCTAACCGTGCTGTTGAAGATGCGGGACTAAAAGAAGGTGGAAATGTCGCAGTAATTGTGGCGGCGGAAACTGAACTTTCTGTACATCAGTTACAACAACGATGGGATTTATCTTGGCAGGTCAAAGAGGGCTTATTAGAGGATAATATCTCTCTACCAGATGCAGAACTTTCACAGTTAGAAAGCATAGTTAAAGATAGCATTCATCATCCTGTTGAAACCAGCGAGTATGTCAGTCACATCGCCAATATTATGGCAGGTCGAATTTCCGCTTTATGGAACTTCACAGGACCCGCTTTCACAATGACGGCTGGTGAAAATTCTGCCCTCAAAGCCTTAGAAGTCGCACAAATGTTACTAGCATCTGGAGAAGTCGAGGCTGTAGTTTTAGGTGCAATTGATTTAGCCGGCGGTGTAGAAAATGTCTTATTACGTAGTCAATTAGCCAAAATAAATCAAGGTATCAATACCTTAAGTTTTGACGAAAATGCCGATGGTTGGATGGTTGGAGAAGGTGCTGGTGCAGTTGTCCTCAAGCGTCATGATACCGCCCAAAAAGAGAACCACAAAATATATGCTGTACTGGATGCTGTCAGTTTTGCAGCAGCCACAAATGATGCTTGTCAGAAAGCTTTTGAAATCGCCAAAATTCAACCTCAAGAGATTAACTATGTAGAAGTCTTTGGGAGTGGTATTCCTCAACAAGATGAAGCCGAAATCACCGGGTTATTACAGGCTTATCCTCAAACTGGAAACGGTTTGCAATGTGCCATTGGTAGCGTCAAAGCTAATATCGGTCATACATACACAGCATCGGGAATTGCTAGTTTAATCAAAACTGCCCTTTGTCTCTATTACAGATACATTCCTGCTACTCCTAAATGGTCTGGTGCGAAGACTCCACAAAAATGGTCAGGTAGCCCCTTCTATGTCGCTACAGAGTCCAGACCTTGGTTTGTCGATAAAGGTGGTACGCGTCGTATAGCCGCTATCAATAGCATAGGTATAGACGAGACTTATACTCATGTCATCTTATCCGAAGACCCAGACCAAGAAGAGCGTGATAGTAAGTATTTACAGCAAATGCCTTTTCATCTTTTCCCTGTAGCAGCTGAAAATCAAAACAACTTACAAGAGGTTTTAAATAGTCTCGAAAAAACTATTGAAGATAGTTCTTGTTTATCAACTACAGCCAGTCAAACCTTCACAACTTTTAAAGAGCATTCTGAAAGTAAATATGCTCTAACAATTACTGGACGTAACAAAAAAGAAATCCTCAAACAAATTGATGCTGCACGTAAAGGCGTAAATACTGCTTTTGAAAAAGGTACAGACTGGCTAACCCCATTAGGTAGTTATTTTACAGCCAAACCGTTGGGTAAAACGGCAAGTGTCGCTTATGTTTATCCAGCCGCCGTTAACTCCTATATTGGTATTGGTCGGACAGTTTTCCGCCTATTTCCCAAAGTTTTTGAGGACTTAAAGAGTAATAACCTCTATAACCGTGCTGCTGATGTAGAGAAATTGGTTTATCCTCGCAGCTTCCCCAAACTCGCCACTAGACAACTAGAAACCCTCGAAAAAGAATTATTAGATGATTCCCTGGGAATGTTTGAAAGTGAAATCGCCTTCGCCAGATACATGACAGCGATTTTCCGAGATGACTTTCAAGTTCAACCAAAATGTGTCTTTGGCTATAGCTTAGGTGAAACCAGCATGATGGTAGCCCAAGGAGTTTGGAGTGATTTTGAAGGCGGTAGTAATACTCTCAACTCATCACCATTATTTGGGGATAAATTATCAGGTGCTAAAAATGCTGTACGTCAGTATTGGGGCTTAACAGATAGCACAGAATTACAAGATGATGAGTTCTGGGCTACCTATGTCCTCATGGCCACACCTTACCAGGTAGAAGAATGTTTAAAACATGAGCCACGAGTTTATTTAACTCAAATCAACACACCAGAAGAAGTCTTAATTGCTGGAGAAAAAACAGCTTGTCAGAGAGTAATTAAAACTCTTGGTTGTAATTCTTTCCCCGCACCCTTCGACCATGTAATTCATTGCGAAGCCATGCGGTCAGAATATGAAGAAATCGCCAAAGTTAATAGCTTACCCACCCAAAACCTACCAGACATCACATTTTACTCAGCCGCCGAGTACCAACCCATCAAACTTGATAGAGATGTCATAGCTAAAAGTATAGCCACCGGACTTTGCCAACAACTGGACTTTCCCCAATTAGTCAACCGTGTCTATGAAGATGGCGTAAAAATATTTGTAGAAGCTGGCGCGGGTGGAGTTTGTTCTCGATGGATGAGTAAAATCTTAGAAAACAAAGAACACATTACCGTATCCCTCAATCGTAGAGGTATGGATGACCACACATCAATGGTCAAAGCCTTAGCAAAACTTGTCAGTCATCGGGTGAATTTAGATTTATCACCCCTGTACAACCTCAGCACAGCCACAACCAAACAAAACAAATTAACCCTAAGAACAATTACCTTGGGCGGTAAATCAATTGCAGGTGCAATTTTAAGTGAAGAAAACCGTAAATACTTCCAAAATATCGCCAAAAACCTCAACAGTTATCGGGTAGAAAAACTGCATCAAAACATACCATTTGCCAGCAAATTAGACAACATAAATTCCCCAACCCAGCCAGCCGAAGACCCAACAAAAAATATCATGGAACACGGTTTTGAGATTCCAGAAGAATTACAATCTTCTGAGTCAACAGTTCTGGCACAGAAAACTCTGCAACCAATTGTGTCATCTCCAGCTACAAACCATCAACTTGATAACACAATTAGAATGCTTGAATTGAACAGAACTCAGTACAAACAACTGAGCGATAACAATTACAGAATAACTCAAAATCACACTGCCTTCCTGCAAGCCAGAAAAGATTTTAGTAAACAGATGAGCGAAATCATTCAATTACAGTTAGTTTGTGCCGAAAACTTATTGAATGAACAAACTTGATTGAAAGCATGAATTAGTAGGGCTACGCCCCGCTACGCTAACACGCACCAGGCGCAGAGGCGCAGAGAGTAAGAGATGAGAAATCCGGGTTAGGACTTACGCACAAAACCTCTCAAACTCTCATTCCTCTGTGTACTCTATGTCCTCTGCAGTTCGTTATTCCATAACTCCCGACTCTAATTCAGCCATGCTAACTATCAAATAAAAATCTCTCCTTCTCTTCTTGGCGTACTTGGCAACTTGGCGGTTCGTTAAAAACCCCCCATTAACAAACTGAGGTATAACCACCGTGACACCCGTAGACACACTACCAGATCAACATAATAATAGCCTAAAATTTCCCACCAATCCCCACAGTCAAAACCTCACCTGGAAAGGTTCATTAGATAGCATATCCTTCCAAGAATCAGCCATCAAAAACAAACTCCTAACATTAGACAAACCCTGCTACATCCTTAAAATTGGCGGAAAAATTGGTGTTACAAACGAAGGCTACTTATGCCCTCCAGAAAATAACACCACAGCACAACCAGAACTTCTTACCTTTATTCCCCCAATCAATCTACAACAACTAGGAGACTCAAACTTCCTAGCTGCTCATGGCGTAAAATACGCTTATGTAACTGGTGCAATGGCTGGCGGAATAGCCTCCGAAGAAATGGTAATTGCATTAGGAAAAGCCAAAATATTGAGTTCATTTGGTGCCGGTGGCTTACCTCCAGAACGTTTAGAAACAGCCATTAAAAGCATTCAAGCAGCATTACCTCATGGCCCCTACGCCTTCAATTTAATTCACAGCCCTAACGACATGGCTATTGAACGCCGTGCTGTGAACTTATACCTCAAATATCAAGTAAGAACCGTAGAAGCTTCAGCATTTTTAGATTTAACCCCCAACATAGTTTATTACCGGGTTGCGGGATTAAGCTTAAATGATGCCAATCAAATTGAAATCAAAAACAAAGTCATTGCCAAAGTTTCGCGGCGAGAAGTAGCTAGTAAATTTCTCCAACCAGCACCAGCCAGAATACTTAAAGAATTACTTGAACAAGGATTAATTACTGATTTACAAGCCAAACTTGCTACTAAAGTGCCGATGGCTGATGATATCACCGTCGAAGCTGATTCTGGCGGACATACAGATAATCGTCCTTTAGTCTGTTTATTACCTTCTATTATTAGTTTGCGGAATGAAATCCAAGAACAATTTCAATATCAACAACCCATTAGAATTGGAGTAGCTGGCGGAATTGCCACACCACAATCAGCTTTAGCAGCTTTTATGATGGGTGCTGCTTACATTATGACTGGTTCAATTAATCAGTCCTGCGTTGAATCTGGAGCTTGTAATCATACTAAAAAATTATTAGCTCAAGCTGAAATGGCGGATATGATTATGGCTCCAGCCGCCGATATGTTTGAAATGGGCGTGAAACTGCAAGTCCTCAAACGTGGCACAATGTTCCCGATGCGGGCGCAAAAGTTGTATGAATTGTACCGTAACTATAACTCCATTGAAGAGATTCCCCAGGCAGAAAGAGAGAAAATAGAAAAGCAAATTTTTCGCAAAACTCTGGCTGAAGTCTGGGAAGGAACAGCAAGTTATTTATCCCAAAAAAATCCTGAAAAACTAGGCAAGGCAGTTAATAATCCTAAGCTAAAAATGGCGTTAATTTTTCGCTGGTATTTAGGATTATCTTCCCGGTGGTCTAGTTCGGGGGAAAAAGGTAGAGAAGTTGATTATCAAATTTGGTGTGGCCCTGCAATGGGTAGTTTTAATGATTGGGTGCGCGGTACTTATTTAGCTGAACCAGATAATCGTCGGGTAGTTGATGTTGCTCATCACATCATGACTGGAGCAGCATTTCTATATCGCATTCAAAGCTTAAAAATTCAAGGAATGCAAATTCCCGATGATTACAGTCAGTATTGCCCAGATTATTCTCAATTATTGGAGATGTAAAAATGACTCTAAAACAAACTTATAGTGCGGCAGATATTCAAGCATGGCTGGTGAATAATATGGCTGAATTAATCGCGGTAGAAATTGATGAAATAGACATCAACGAAAATTTAGAAACCTATGGTTTGGATTCCGCGCAGGCGATGACTTTGGTTAGTAAATTAGAAAAATTGTTGGGATTTCAACCATCTCCTGTTCTGCTATGGCACTACCCCAATATTGCATCTCTTTCACAGCGTTTAGCTGAAGAATTACAAGAAGGTTTAGAGGTTCAAGACGGTCAAGTTAACACTTCAGTTCTAAATTTGGCTGCTGAAGTTGTGCTTGACCCTGCTATTCATCCTAGCAATGCAGTGAGTGTGTTTACGGGTGAACCTAAGAATATCTTTTTAACTGGGGGAACTGGTTTTTTAGGTGCTTTTATTATCCGGGAATTACTACAAGAAACCGGTGCGGATATCTATTGCTTAGTCCGGGCGGCTAATGCAGCAGAAGGTAAAAGCAAACTACAAAAGAATTTAGAACAGTATGCAATTTGGGATGAGAAGTTTAATTCTCGCATTATTGCTATTGTTGGTGATTTAGCTCAACCACTTTTGGGTATTGACTCTGAACAGTTCCACATTTTAGCGAGCCATATTGATACTATTTATCACAGTGCGGCATTGCTGAATTATGTTTATCCTTACTCAGCACTAAAAACAGCCAATGTTTTAGGAACTCAAGAAATTTTGAGATTAGCTTGTCAGACTAAAGTCAAGCCTGTGCATTATGTTTCCAGTATCGCTGTTTTTGAATCAACTGCTTATGCTGGACATTTGGTTGAAGAACAGGATGAATTTGATCATTGGGAAGGTATTTATCTGGGATATTCTCAGACTAAATGGGTGGCAGAAAAGTTAGTTAAAGTTGCTCGTGATAGAGGTTTACCTGTAACTATTCACAGACCACCATTAATTTCGGGGGATAGCAAAACAGGTATTTGTAACACCCATGATTTTATCAATTTGATGACCAAAGGCTGTTTACAAATGGGCAGCTTCCCTGATGTAGATTATATGTTGGATATGTCCCCTGTAGACTATGTAAGTAAAGCTGTTGTGTACTTATCCAGACAAAAACAATCCATTGGGAAAGCATTCCATTTACAACATCCTCAACCCATTTCTTTAAAAGATTTAGTTGAATGGGTGCGCTCTTTTGGTTATCCTGTAGAGATGATTCCCTACGAACAATGGCAATCAGAGTTAATTAATAATGTCTCTTCTGTAGAGAATCCTTTATACACTCTGCGTCCTTTTTTACTAGAACGCTGGTCTGATGAACAATTGACTATTCCCGATTTGTATCTGCAAGCGAGAAGACCAACTATTAGCTGTCAGCAAACTCTGAAAGCTCTCTCAGGTAGTTCTATTGTTTGTCCACCAATTGATTCTCAATTATTGATGACTTACACTTCCTACTTAATTCAAACTGGTTTCTTGACTCTTGCTTAATTTGTTGTCTGGAAAAGAAACATCAAATCGACCTGATACTATTTATTTCCTTCTTTCTTTGTGTTCTGTGCTTATAGTTACGTGAATTTGCATAGATGATGAACTAGAAATAGGAAGTATATTTTGTAGAGACCTTTCAGGAAATGTCTCTACTTTATTGTATCTATAAGTTAATTGAATTGTTTGAATTTACTATAAAACTATATTACAGTATATTTCATCTAAGTGAGGTACACAAGGGCGGGCAAGACTTGTACTGAGCTTGCCGAAGTATGCCCATCCCACAAGATTTATAATATTAATGTGTGTACTTCATTTACTTGCAAAGTGCTGTAATTACGTAAAATATTGTTATTAATAAATACATCAATATAAATTAATTATTTAAACTTTAATATAAACTTTTTTCGATGTATAATAATTATTATTATAGCGGTTCTGGGTTGAGTAAGATACAAGAATTTGAAAGGGTAATAAACAACAATAAGTTTAGTAGTTTCAACCGAAATTATTAAACGGTAAATCACGGAAAGCCACAGTCAATGTCAGGCAGACCGAGCAAATTGAATTCACCAATCTTCTGAAATGAACACAACAAACCAAGTTCAGCACAAACAAACAGCTCTCATTACTGGGGCGGCGGGTGGTATTGGCTACGAACTAGCATCTATTTTCGCTTCTCATGACTATAATTTGGTGTTAGTAGACCGAACTGAAGCAAAGCTCAAAGAAATTGCCATTAAATTTCAAGAAGAATTTGGCAATTTTGTGAGAACTATTGTCAAGGATTTATCTATATCCACATCTCCGCAAGAAATTTTTACAGAGTTGCAAGCAGCAAATATTAAGGTTGATGTGCTGGTGAATAATGCCGGATTTGGTATTTATGGATTATTTAACGAAACAGACCTAACTGCTGAATTGGAAATGCTACAGGTAAATATGGTGTGTCTCACTCATTTAACTAAGCTATTCCTAAAGGATATGGTCAAGCAATGCGATGGCAAAATATTAAATGTTGCTTCGGCTGCGGCTTTTCAACCAGGACCGTTGATGGCGGTCTATTTTGCTACTAAGGCTTATATTTTATCATTTTCCGAGGCGATCGCTAATGAATTAGAAGGTACAGGCGTGACGGTAACAGTGCTTTGTCCAGGCTCCACAGAGTCTGCCTTTCATCAACGAACGGGGATGGCAGAGTCTAAACTAATGAAGGGTAAAAGGATGATGGATGCCGCAACAGTGGCTAAAATCGGTTATGCGGCCTTAATGAAAGGCCAAACCATTGTTATTCCTGGTCTAATAAATCAAATTCTGGCAAAAAGCGTCAGCTTTACACCCAGAAGGCTAGTGACAAAGATTGTCAGAAATATGCAAGAAGATAACTAATCAGTATTGCCAACACTGCAAATTACAGCCAGAACCCTCCACAACCACAGCAGCAAAATAATCCTCAGCAGCCCTTAGCTCGAAGAGGCTCCAACTTTCAGATGTCTGTAACTGCGCTGGTTCTGTGGGATTGAGTAATACTTCAACTTGTTCTAACTGCGCTAGTCCTTCTCCAGTTGCTTTTAAATACGCTTCCTTACAAGTCCAATAACGGAAAAATATTTCTTGCTGTTGGTGATCAGATAGCGATCGCACTACGTCATATTCTCGCGGTAAAAAGAACCTTTTGGCAAGGGCTTCTACATCAGACATCCGGCGAATATATTCTAAATCTATCCCAATTCGATTGTGATAATTCACTGCACACAGAGCTAACCCCTGGGAATGAGACAAGTTAAACCATAAGCCACTTTTAGCTAAACTATCCGCTAATACTGGTTTACCACGTTCTTGATAATCAAACAGGACTCGTTGCGGCTCAATACCCAAGTAGCTACCCAATATACTCCGCAGGATACCACGACCCGCAATAAAACGCTGCCGATGCTCCTGAAAATGGAATCGGTTAGCACGAGTAAGTTCGTCACCCGAAAGGGTTGCTAGCAAATTTTGTTGCTGTGCTTCTGGGACATCAAGGTGAATGCGCCAGATATGAACATCATTTGGTAATAAAGTCAAATTTGTCGGTACAGGTAGCCACAAATGATTAAGCGCCGTCATTGATTGCATGAATCACATTAATTTGGCATTTTGGCACACCTAATTTTAAAAAGATAGATACACTAATTATGTGGGATACATTTCATGTGCAAAGTACTAAAAATAGAAATCCCTCGATTAGTTACCGAGGGATTCTTTTATTCAAGCGATCGCCATATGATATCCAGTCACGATTCATCCGGAGTACGGCATCTTCAGTTAAAGGTAAATTTTTATATTTGCCTAACAGATTTAGAGTATAGGTCATACCACAAAATAAATTATCCCATATTGTGAGATGGACAAAGTATGGCTGATGCCTCCGGCACGCTACCCAGGTCAGCGCAGCTATGCCCCCAGGGCTTTAACGGCTCCAGTGAGGGCTGAAGCCGAACCTCTGCCAGTCCTTGGTGATGACCGGGCAAAGATGCCCGATTCACAAGAAACTTTGGGATCTTTTTTTGACGAATCTATCCCTTCAAATTAGCTGCTATATAAAACCTAGACAAAACTAGACTTTACTTTCTACTTCAACGGGAGCATGGGAGCAGTTATCCCTCAGTAGACTTTCACGCCTTAGCCAGACGCGATTGTGTTCCAATTAAGTTTCTGAAAAAGACTACCACCATCATTGCTTGGTTTTCGCGTCGGCAATAGTCTCAATTCAATACTTGATATCACCGTATTATATATCAAGTAGTTGATTTTTTCCTAAAATATATATTGACTTTTGTCAATATAAGTATAGTTTTGTCTATGAAATTGTCAACTTAGGACTTGCTCTTCGTCTGCATAAACCTCTGTTTGTAATTTAATATACCCATTCCCAAACTGAACAGCAGTAAAGCTGTGAGCGCTGACGGCTCTGGTACTGTCTGAGTTGTCGGTGGCTCTGGGGGAATAATCGGCGGTTCAACCGCTTGTGAGCTACCATTGTCTCCAAAGGTCAGCAATAAAAGAGCCAGAGGTATCAGGGCATAAGGCCACAAGGGAGAGGTTACTGATGGGATGAAAGTTTCCGTCAATCCCGGCGGAATAAAACCAGTCATCATCTGCTCTCCCCCTACTGGTGGAAGTCCGGTCAAAAAAGTACTTCCGGCGGGAGGTTCTAAAGACGCAATCGTCTCTGGAACATCAACTAATTGACGACCGTACCAACCATCATTGGGGTTCCCTGGAGTGTAGGGACGAGACAGTAGTGTTAAAACGCTTTGTTTCAGTCCGCTTTCATTGCCACTCTTTAAGTTACGTAAACCTTGAGAAATATTATCCAAATAAAACTTGCGTATATCTGGGGGCAAATCCAAGGAATTAATCTGCTGTTTCAGGTCGGGAATTTTGGCGACTTCTTCAAACAGAACGCGTCCGTAAGCGTATTTCAAGTCTAGTAATCCATCACGAGGACTAATCTCCCTACCTCTTGACGGAGACCAGACAAAGTTATTGGTGATACTTCCTAGCCCTGGTAAAGGACTGCGACTGATAGTTTCCCCAAGAACATTTTCAGCTCTGTCCATAATCGTGGGATCATCATTCCGCCAAAATGAGGCATAGGGAACCTTCGGTAGCTGAGGATTATTATCGTAAAAGGCAGCAAACTTACGGTAGTTATCTTCTCCACCAGCAGCTCGCATCAATATATCTTGGTAGTTAGTACCTCTAGACTGATTGATGATCTGTTCGACGACTGTTCCAGTTTTGTTACAGCCCAGACCTTCACCGAAGCTACAATCAGGCATAATCCGAATCTGGCGGAGATTTTGATTATTCTGACGCTGAAACTCTAGAAACTCTGACTCTTGTCCTCGTGGGATAGAGTCACGTTCGTTAATGCGTAACTGTGCAGTAGCTGACTCGCACATCGTCAGCACTACCGCCAAAGTCGAAAATAAGAATGCAATGCTTTTAAAATTTGACTTCAACATGATACACCTCCAATAAACCACATAGAACATTTACCAATCGCAATTTAAAAGTTTGTCTCATTTAACGATTAAGTTTTAACCTCTCTCTCAAAGATGGTTGTATTTCACTCCTCACAGTTCCAGCACTCAAGTTATTCGGTGATTGAATATTAATTGTGATTGCTGTTCCTTCCAGTTCTCCACTTGAGAGAGTGTGGTACAAAACTAATGCCCGGTTGGGTTGGTCAAAAAGAAACCCACGACGGGAGGCTTCTATCTTCTGTTCCTTCACCAGGGAAACGAAAGTTTCCAAGTATCTGCGTACACTTTCACGGTTCTCTTGATTGGTACTCATATGATGCCCTACAAGGGTCATAAATAAGTCAATGCTTCGACTTTCTTGCCCCTCAATTAAATTGCCGTTCTCTAGAAAAGAACTTGCTAACAGCTTTCCATCCTGCACTTCTACCTTAAACAGGGTATAATATCTGTCCTGTATTTTGGGGTCGTTCACATAACATAGCCAAGCACCTTCTTCGTTCTGTATAAAACCTTCCTCAGCAAGATACGCAAGTAAAGCATTACTTTGTTTACCTGGTAGTGGCGGTAATAAATCTGCTACTGGATCTAAAGAGCAAATTCTCTGGGTTGTTTTTTGCTCCGGAGGAAAAATAGTCTCCTGTGCAATGGCAATAGAAGATATTGCTGCCAACCCTAAGACTTGTAGAATGAATGCACTAGCCAAGTGAAAAATTATCTTCATTTTTTTTACCTCTTTTATTTGAACTTTCAGTTGTAAATATTACAAGGTTTTTAAATTAAATACTGGCACGATGATCACAGTGTAAACATTAACATTCATTTTCTTGAGTTTTAAAGGTTTTCATGCGAAATTATTTTCTACAAACAATTAAGTTTTCATGAATTGCAAGGGTAATCAATCAAAAGCTCAGAGAATCCCTGGAAACATCGACAAAATCGCGTATTGGTAACAGTAGTCAAACATACTCACACTTATTACTTTTAACACATAAAAAACAAACCCTGAGATATTGCCGACATTGGCTTTTGCGTTTTCCCATATGACTTTTTGTCATGTACTACCACTTTCAGTAAATCGCCAAGTTTTCTCTAAACCTTTTGTGTAATTGATTTCAGGCTTCAACGCCAATCCACTAAAATGCCAGTATAACCAGCGTTTAGATTCCTGCTCTGTAGTTAGACTCTACCAAAGGGAACAGATGTTCCCTTTACGAAAGACTCAAAATATAGCCTTAAAGCCTGATTATTTCGTTAACTTACAAAAGTTTTCGATTTTCTGACGTTATCTGGCTACTAATATCATCGTGATAATTATTACTTTAGTCCTGCCAAAAGTGCAACTATTTTCTTGCTGCATACCTTAATTTAGAACGTCAACACTCTGCGAAAGGCTTTCCTCTCTGATTTTTGACGCTTTTTTCAATTTTTCGGCACATATTGCATAAATAACCGCTTTTTTGGTCATTGTATTGTACTTATGTATTTTTTCAATTCAGCCTATTATGAGACTTATGCAAATAGATCACTTTACATAGGAGTAATAGTACCATCAAGGAAATGAATAAAAATACTATATGTACAACTTTCAAAATTGACACTATTAATTTCATCCAAAATTTATTTCAGAATGAGCAGTTTATGTCTAAATAGCGAGTATTCCAGGTATTTTTTCATAAAAATGCCGAAAAACCCACCATAAACAGCAACGCAGTTGCGTTTTTCGTACTTTAGTCCCTTGGATTGAAGCAAGAAGGGTAATAAACCTGGTGTTTAAGTGGATTCGTTGAAGCAAAAATCGGACTGATTCAATTCAACAGAGTCTCAAATGGAATAATACAGGGGAAAAGACCTCGCATCCTTGGGCTTCACATACACCCGTTCCTGTGGTTCTAATTGTAATTCGTTAAAGCGATCGCGTGTTAAATGCGCTGCTACTACTTGCCCATCATCCAAAGTTAATTCTATCTGAATTTCCCAACCCAAATGTATCAACCGCGTGACTGTAGCTGGTGCAGTAGTACCATTAGGCTGTCTTTCAATTAGCACATCTTGGGGACGTAAAAATACTTGGCTATGGGACGAATCAAAGCCACTGCTCTGGAAAATCTTTGAGGTGTTGGTTAAAACATTTACCGGACCAATGAAGCTCATGACAAATGCCGTCGCGGGATTATCGTAAATTTCGGCTGGTGTTCCCACCTGTTCGACACGCCCTTTATTCATCACCACAACTTCATCGGAAACTTCCATCGCTTCTTCTTGATCGTGGGTGACGAAAACAGTGGTAACATGAACTTCATCATGGAGGCGGCGTAACCATGCCCGCAAATCTTTACGGACTTTGGCATCAAGTGCGCCAAATGGTTCATCTAGCAATAATACGTTCGGTTCTACAGCCAGCGCCCTAGCTAATGCTACCCGTTGTCTTTGACCACCAGAAAGTTGTGATGGATAGCGATCGCCTAATCCACTCAATTGCACCAATTCTAGCAGCTGATCTACCCTTCCCTTAATCTTTTTCGCCGGTGCTTTGCGAATTTCTAAACCAAAACCAATATTCTGTCGGACATTCAGATGCTTAAACAAGGCATAGTGCTGAAATACAAATCCAATATTTCGCTCTTGGACACTTTGATATGTAGCATCCTTACCAGTCAGCAAGATTTTACCGCTATCTGGCATTTCCAAGCCCGCAATTAACCGCAGCAAAGTGGATTTACCAGATCCAGATGGCCCCAATAAAGCCACCAGCGAACCACTTTTGATTTCCAGATTCACCTGATCAACGGCTTGAAAATTCCCGAAATTTTTAGATACATTCTCAACTACTATGCCCACTACTTTTTTGCACCTCTACAACTGAATCTACGGCTTATTGCTAGGATTACCGTGCTTTACATATATCACACATAAGTTCCTTTAGGTTAATTTGAATCAGACATCATAAATATTTTTATGTTTGGCATACATATAGCAACCGCTAAGGTTGTTAGGACATGGCAAAAGCCTAAAACCCAGTCACAGCGAGTCTTTCACTTTTGACCTTTGACTTTTGCTATAAATGCAGGGGCTTGTATCCCTGTTGGCTGGGGAATTAAAAATCCTTCTCCCTTGCTCCCTTGCTCCCTGCTCCCCTGCCTCTTCTAGAAGCTAGGTAATAGCTGATGATTCCCATTGATAAGTCCCGATTTCCGATTCCCCAATCCCCGTTTTTGTATCGAAACATTAAGGAATATTGCATTTCAGTCAAAATCTGAAGCAAGTCCGCGAAATCCAGCAAAAGTCCGTGATAGGATGCTTGGGTTAAACGTTTTTATCAACTATTGGGAGAAGACCTTTGACACTACGGGTTGCTGTTGTTGGGTCAGGCCCTGCTGGTTCATCTGCTGCGGAAACGCTAGCGAAAGCAGGAATTGAAACTTACTTGTTTGAGCGGAAGCTAGATAATGCCAAGCCCTGCGGGGGTGCTATTCCCCTGTGTATGGTGGATGAATTTGACCTACCACCAGAAATTATTGACCGCCGTGTGCGGAAGATGAAAATGATTTCACCTTCCAATCGTGAGGTTAATATCAATATAGTAAAAGAAGACGAATATATAGGAATGTGCCGCCGGGAAGTGCTAGATGGTTTCCTGCGTGACCGAGCGGCAAAATTAGGGGCAAATTTAATTAACGCCACTGTTCATAAACTTGATATACCCACAAATAACACTAGCCCTTATACAATTCACTACGTTGACCATACAGAAGGTGGTTCACAGGGGATTACTAAAACCCTAAAAGTAGATTTAATTATTGGGGCGGATGGGGCTAATTCCCGCATTGCTAAAGAAATGGATGCTGGGGATTATAACTATGCGATCGCCTTCCAAGAGCGAATTCGCTTACCCCAGGATAAAATGGACTACTATAACGACTTAGCCGAAATGTATGTCGGTAATGACGTTTCCACAGACTTCTACGCCTGGGTTTTCCCCAAATACGACCACGTAGCCGTCGGTACTGGCACAATGCAAGTCAATAAAGCCAGCATCAAACAGTTACAAGCAGGTATCCGCGCCCGTGCTTCCGAAAAGTTAGCCGGCGGTAAAATTATCAAAGTCGAAGCTCACCCCATCCCTGAACATCCCCGTCCCCGTCGTGTAGTCGGTCGGATAGCTTTAGTAGGAGATGCGGCTGGTTATGTTACCAAGTCCTCTGGTGAAGGTATTTACTTTGCAGCTAAGTCTGGGCGGATGTGTGCTGAAACCATTGTGGAAATGTCTAACAGTGGTGCAACTATTCCCACAGAAAAAGACCTCAAGGTTTACTTGAAGCGCTGGGATAAGAAATACGGACTCACCTACAAAGTGCTTGACATTTTGCAAACAGTGTTCTACCGTTCCGACGCTACCCGCGAAGCCTTTGTAGAAATGTGCGATGACCTGGATGTGCAGAAGCTGACATTTGATAGCTATCTGTATAAAACAGTTGTCCCCGCCAACCCCTTCACCCAACTCAAAATTACTGCCAAAACTCTTGGTAGTCTGATTCGCGGTAACGCTTTAGCTCCTTAGAACAGCATAAGCAAAAATCACCCATGTAGAGACGTTTCATGAAACGTCTCTACATTTTTTGTGAGAAATATTTTATCAGCAATGACAAATGACAAATGACCAATGACCAATGACCAATGACAAATGACCAATGACCAATGACCAATAACCAATGACCAATGACCAATGACCAATGACCAATGACCAATGACCAATGACCAATGACCAATGACCAATGACCAATGACCAATGACCAATAACCAATGACCAATGACCAATAACCAATAACCAATGACTAATAACCTATCTTCCCAAACTACGGGGGTCGAGAGCATCTCTCAGCCCGTCACCGAGTAAATTAAAAGACAGCACAGTCAGGATAATTAACACAGCAGGCGGCCAAATTAACCAAGGTTGCAGCACTACAATAGAAGCATTGCTAGCTAAAGAAAGCATATTTCCCCAAGAAGGATCAGGTTGTTGAATTCCCAAACCAATGAGACTTAAAACAGCTTCCGCACCAATAAAACCGGGAACAGCCAATGTTGCGGAAATAATCACATAGGTGGCAGTTTGCGGCAAAATATGACGAATTATAATGTAAATTGGTTTACCACCCATTGCTCTGGCTGCTTGGACAAATTCTCGCTCTTTTATCGATAGCACCTGTCCCCGAATTACCCGCGCTAACCCCGCCCAACTAATTATGGAAGTAATGACGACAATTAGTAAAAAGCGTTGGGTACTGGTTAAGCCTGGTGGTAAGACTGAACCCAAAGTAACTAATAGATAAATTCCGGGGAATGTCATTAGCACTTCGGCAAAACGCATAATTACGCTATCAGTCCAACCGCCGAAATAGCCAGAAATTCCCCCAATGATTAAACCCAGGGGAAAGGTAATTAACACCCCGATAATGCCAATAAACATACTAATGCGACCACCATGCACCAGACGGCTGAATTGGTCGCGCCCTTGGTCGTCAGTACCTAAAATATTAATATAGGCTTCACCTGTTGTGCCAAATAAATGCCAATCTAAAGGAATACCAGGGAAAATAGTCACTTCCTTCCAGTTGGGCGGTAATGGCAACTTTAACTGTAATAGTCGATACTCAGTGCCGGAGACAAATAAACGTAGAGGTGTGGGCTTTTCCAAGTCTACAATCAGTTTGCGATCGCCTGTTTGTAAATCAGTATCTCCCTGGGTGGTAGGATATACATGAGGTCCAATAAACTTCCCTGGTTCTGATTGAGAAAACCAATAAATTTGAGTTGGTGGTAACAGAGAACCATTTGGCTGTGATGCAATAGGATCATAAGGAGCCACGAAATCGGCAGCAATTACCGCTATATAGAAGATTAACAGCACAATTGCCCCAAATCGCGCCAAGGGATTTTTCTGAAGTCTTTGCCACCAATTCATATTATTTGTCCTTTCTCAAAAGTCCTTTGTTATAGTTATTACTTACAGCACTTTGCAAGTAAAGATTCATATCTAATTTAACTATGTGGTTGTTCCACTAAATATAATTCTTCTTGGATCTTTTCGTGTTCTACAACAAAAACATTCGAGTAGAGATTAGCCATTATTTGCTTACCTTGTTGAGTCAAAGACAAATAACGCAATCCATCTTTAATATAAGGATAAACGCCATTCCAGTAAAACTTAGCGTAGTTTTTGCGTAAATCGGCAGGTGTTTTGTACGCCAAAACTTGATTCATTCCAGTTTCTTCAAATTCGTAGAATAAAGAAGTAATTTTTCTTAAATAACGGGGATCACTTAATTGTCCAATTAAATCAGCCGCACGGACTAAACCCGCATAGCTAGTGGTATCTTGATGATCCTCGGCTACAGGTACAGGAAACCGAGTTAACTCAATATTTAGTTTAATGGCTTCAGCATCAATTAAGGTGTCACCACCAAAACGCTCATCAATAAAAAGTTTAGCTCTATCAACATGATAGGGTGTCAGAGCCGCATCAGAAGCCCCAGGATGTAGAGAAATCATGTTTCCATCTTGACCTGTGGCATATAAACCTATGGTTTCTTTGTCTTCTCGGCAAACTCCTTTAACATAGCCTATATCATGACACAGCAAAGATATGATAAAATGCAGCCAGTCTTCACTAGAGACACCACCTTCTCTGATGTGTTTACCCCGTAAAATTTCCTGTCCCACAAGAGTAACTAAAACAGAGTGTTCCACATTGTGATATAGGGCATCGCTATTGGCAATATTTTCTAAGGCCATATTACCAGCCCAAGCAATTATATCTTGATAATCATGTTTTAAGCAGCCGTATGTGCGCCGGTAGCCCTCACGAATTTCCTTCACAAAGGCATCAATTAAAATTTCAGTGGCATTGAACATAATGGTTTCGCTTAGAGTTAAAATTTTTTATGTTAATGACTTCAAAATTGCATCGTCAGGTTTCCTGATGGGGGAATTTAGAGGATGTTTGAAAAGTCTGATTTGTTGCTAGCAAAACATTCTATATCCCCCTAAATACCCCTTAAAAAGGGGACTTTGATTCTAATTCCCCCCTTGAAAAAGGTGGGCTAGGGGGGATATGCGAGTGCCTAAAATCACAGCCAACCACTTTTCAAACAGCCTCTTAGAGACAATGCAGATTTATCTGTTGTAACTTAGGTATGAATATGGTTACTAGCAGTTTTTCTGACTTGTTCACAATCATAAGGCATATTTTCTCAATTTATCTAGAGGTAGTAAGTTGCAGGTGTACATAAATCCGTAAAATCGCCACCCAGGGCTGACTCGTCGCTGAGTTTCTGGTAATTAGCGAAAAACTGCTTTGTAAGTTATTATCTGTGAATATAGTGCTATTATAGTAGATGGCTTGGTTAAGCTAAATATGGGATGCGGGTGTAATTCAGTGGTAGAATGTCATCTTCCCATGGTGAACGTCGTGGGTTCGAGTCCCATCACCCGCTTTTGTTGTACATTCGCAAATTGATGTCGTTTTTCTAATTTTGTGTGGAGAATTGGGTAGCAAGGCAGTTTTCGCAAATTAATGTCGTTATGCTTAATGATTAACCACCAACAAACCGAAAAATTCATTTATGCTAATTGATAAAATTATCCAAGAACTACAAGGCATTCCCGAAGATAAATTAGCAGAAATTTATGATATAATTCACCACTTTCGTTTGGGCTTAAAAGAAGAATTATCTGCTGAAGAAACACCTACTGAGATTGTCATTGAAGGCATTCATCAAGGCATCAGAGAAGCTTTAAGTGGGCAAACTATACCTCTTTCAGAAATGTGGGATGGTATTGATGCAGAGTGAAGCATCACCGATTCAGATTGCTCTTACACCACGTTTTAAAAGGGATTTACGAGAACTTGCTAAACGCTATCGTTCAATTCGTAGTGATATCCAACCCTTAATAGAGCAACTTCAAGCAGGTAAAATTCCTGGAGATAGAATTGCTGGAGTTAAATATCAGGTTTTTAAAGTTCGTCTGAAAAATAGCAACATTCAAAAAGGAAAAAGTGGAGGCTATCGAGTCATTTATTATGTTAAAACTGAACAAGAAATCATCCTGACGACAATTTATTCTAAATCCGATATTTCAGATGTTAATAATCAAATTATTGAAGAAGCGATCGCAAAACATGAACAAGAAATTAAAATAGAAGATAATCCGAACTAACACTACAATAGGACTTACGCAAAATTCACGTAGTTACGTCATTACGTTGGCGAAGTTACAGCTTTTTATGGCTGACTGCTAGACATAAGATTAATAATCTTCATGGTTTCCACACTGACGGTACACACCCGCATTAATAAATCTATCACCTGTTCTTTATAATCTGCAAATCGGTAAGTGTTAAATTTTTCTGCAATGGTGGGATCTTTGGGTTTTTTCTCTTTATATTGATCTAAAATCCATTCTAAGGCGCAGCGATTACCGAGCATATATTCCCAAGCTTGACTGGGAATACTTTGTAATGTGGTGACATCATCTAAAATTATATTTCCTTTGGTTTTATCGGCTTTTAATTTGGGTTTGGGTGTTTTTTGGTAATCTTTTAAGGGAATATCAACACGGGTGAGGTTATAAGGTGCGACTGTTTCATAATTAATATGTAATTCCATGAGTTGTTTTCCCCAGTTAACCCATTGCGCGAAGTTTTCATAAAACGGTAAACGGGGAAAGTCGCGTTTCAGGTTGAGTTCGTATTTTTTCCGGTACTCTGGGTTATGTAAGACTGCGTAGGTATAATGGAAGATATCTATTTTTGTAATTGTTTTATCTTGGTAATGGCTTTGAATTTGTTTTAGTCCCCAGTCGGTTATATTATCAATGCGTTTTCCTTCTTTGTCGTAGCGGTATAGGGGTAAACATTGAGTTTTTTCAATTGTATCTAACCCAATTAATAAATTAGAGGTAAGACAGTGAAAATACTTGCTTGAACCAATACCTGACAAAGCAATATATTTATTTTCTAAGTCACTATTATTATAGATATTAAACCATTGATAAGTCATCCCGTTAAAATGCTTATCAAAATAAAGATACTGTTGATTATATGGACGGTATAAACTTTTAATAATTTGTTGAGGCTGAAAATTCTTATTAATTCTTTTATCTAAATATTTAGTTAATTCCCTATCCCATTTAATTTGATTTTTGTTGGTATAGTTTGAATCCTTCAGTGTTTTTTGATAAATTCCAACTAAAAATTTGACTTTTTCTTCTAGCGCATTTTGCGAAAAATCATAAACCCATTCATCTCTTTGAGTTGCTACACCTCTAGAAAACAACTTAAATACAGCTTCTTCTCCCTTACCTACTTTCACATCCTTATCAGCCAAAGGTAAAAGACTGTCAAAATCATTATCAGCTTGATTTATCCAGTTACCGTTATTATCTGGTTTAAAATGGGTAAAACCTAAATCTCTAAATTTCTGAGAACTAAAATATTTTTTCTTGTCCTCTGCATCGGTATAATCTTTAATTGAATTATAATAAACCTTAAAACCTTCCGCGTGTTCATTCCTGACTAAAAAATAAACAGCTATACCTACCCTAATTTCATCACTAAAGACATTACCACCCTCTTTGCGTCTTCTTTCTCCGCTTGTTCTCGCATTACCTTTAGTGTCAATAACATAAATTTCATTAAATTCTTTAGCGACAACTTTTCTAAACCCGTCATAAGTAATAGAATCTATAAAAGAACTGTTAGAAACAAATGCAATAATGCCATTTTTACCCAGTCTATCAGAAGCCCAGCGAATAAACCGAGTGTACATATCATAAAGTACAATATTATTCTGAGCCTTGCTATATTTAACGTAACTTTCCTTAATTAACTTATCTATTGCTGCATAAGTACGATTAGCGTTATTATCATTAAAGTTTTCCTGCTTGGCATTATAAGGAGGATTACCAATAATCACCGAAATACTTCGATCATTCTGGCGTTTTATCCTGGCGGTATTCTCCACACTCATAGCAAACAAATCCATTTGCTTACCCGCAAAAGATGTATGATCTAAAGTATCGACAAAACAAATATTCTCAAACTCCTCATACACCCCCATTTTCTGCTTATAGGTGTACTCAATATTCAAATTCGCAATATAATAAGGTAAAATCGCCACCTCATTACAATGAATTTCATGTTTATACTTGTACTCCAAACTGTGCTGGGGTAAATAATCAATCAATTCGGTAATAAAAGTCCCCGTACCCGTCGCAGGATCTAAAATTTCTACATCTTTATCAGCTAACAACTTACCAAAATTCTGATGTACTAAAAAATCTACACTTTCAATCATAAACCGGACAATTTCATTAGGAGTATAGACAATTCCCAACCTGTCCGCAGCTTTGGGATTATAAGCTTTATAAAAGTTCTCATATAACGCCTTGAGAAACTTCTGCTTTTCTTGGTGATTATAAATATTTGCCGCAGTCCGTCGAATCACTGCATAATATCTATCAATGGTTCCTAAAGTGTTGCGCTTGAGATTTCCGGTAAAAAAGGTAGAAATTACTCCTTGTAACTCCCGCGCCACATTATTTTCTCTGTGAAACTGCGACTCATTAAAAATATTCAGAAAAATATCTTCAGTGAGAATATGCTGAATCATCATTTCCCGAATATCAAACAAACTGATTTCCGGGTTAATTGATTCTTTGCAAATATCCCAAAACTTATTTCTAGCTGCTTCAAAAGAAATGTTATTTTTCCCTTGACTATCTATCAAATCTCTGAGAGAATCTAAAACAGTGGGTAAATCTTGCTTAAAAGTTTCTATAGCTGACCGAAAATCTTTAACTTCCGGTCTGACATAATTAATAAAATTGGTAATAATGCCATCTAACGCCTCAGCATCCTGCATAGAGACGCGCTGATTTTCTGTACCAGCTTGAATTAAAACCGCAGTTTGGGAATCTTCAAATAAAATATTACTATCAGGATAACCCTTATTTAACTTCTTTTCAATTTCTTGATCTAAATTATCGTATTGGTCTTTACTTTCCCAGTAACCCCAATCTAAACGCAAAGCATCCTTAACAGTACCATCAGGATAAACAAATTTGCCGTTGGGTAACTTATAATCCAACTCAGGAATCAGTAAAAAATCTCTCGGTTTGCAATATTCATTCAAGAGATTTTGAAAAGCCACACGAATAGAAGTTTCCTTCCGTGAACCACCAAACTGGATAATTTTCTGTACTTCCGCTTGATATTGACTAACTAAAAGTCTGGACATAATTAAATCAACTGATATGAGAGGTTGTTTGATAAGTTTTTAGCGGTAATTTTTATCACATTTTTACCCCCCTTAATCCCCCCTTACCAAGGGGGGAAACAAGAAAATCCAGTTCCCTCTCCTTTGCAAGGGGAGGGTTAGGGAGGGGTAAAACAATATTTGATACATTAATCATCACTTTTCAAACAACCTCTAAAAGGGATAAAAATTAATTTTGGTTTGACGGTAATAATTTAATTATAGGCTATTTGATACAGCATTTACGAGAATTGACTCTAATTTCCCCCCTTTGCAAGGGGGGATTAAGGGGGGTAATTTGGAATAAGCAAAACTAAACTTGATTGATATTCATGCTATGACAGAACTTTATAACAAAACCTCAGAAAGAGAAAAAAGGCGATTGCTTCGTAATAATATGCCGCCTGCGGAGCAGATTGTTTGGGAAAGATTAAGAAATCGCCAAGTAGAGGGTTGCAAATTTCGTAGACAGTACAGTATTGATGTCTTTGTTGTTGATTTTTATGCTACTGAATTAAAACTTGCTATAGAAATTGATGGGGATAGTCATTTTCAAGATAGAGTCCAGGTTTATGATTATGAACGACAATCTTTTCTCGAATCTAAAGGTACTCATTTTTTGAGATTTACAAATCTACAGGTTTATCAAGAGTTGGATGGTGTGATCACAATGATTGCAGAAACAGTTTGTCAATTACGGAAGATTACCCCTCCCTAACCCTCCCCTTGCAAAGGGGAGGGAACCGGATTTGTGATCTCTTCATGGGAGTATGGAATTATCGGTTGTCATCTGATAAGCCGGCAAAGGGGAGGGAACCGGATTTGTGATCTCTTCATGGGAGTATGGAATTATCGGTTGTCATCTGATAAGCCGGCAAAGGGGAGGGAACCGGATTTGTGATCTCTTCATGGGAGTATGGAATTATCGGTTGTCATCTGATAAGCCGGCAAAGGGGAGGGAACCGGATTTGTGATCTCTTCATGGGAGTATGGAATTATCGGTTGTCATCTGATAAGCCGGCAAAGGGGAGGGAACCGGATTTGTGATCTCTTCATGGGAGTATGGAATTATCGGTTGTCATCTGATAAGCCGGCAAAGGGGAGGGAACCGGATTTGTGATCTCTTCATGGGAGTATGGAATTATCGGTTGTCATCTGATAAGCCGGCAAAGGGGAGGGAACCGGATTTGTGATCTCCTTGCTTTCCAAGGAGTTTAGCTAAAGCCAGTTGACTTTTCACGATATTCCAGAAACTGGATTTCGGATCTCCCCCATTTCCAAGGGGGGATTAAGGGGGGTAATTTGCAATATGAACAAGTGCGCGGCTATTCACGAGTAATACATCCAGAGATTATCGACTCATGGCAATACAAGCACAGAAATTCATTACACTGAAAGTAGTTGCCATGCTGGGATAGATTCCTATAAAATCGATGACTGAACAAACTCCTAGAATATGTATCCTTGGTGGAGGCTTTGGTGGTCTCTACACCGCCCTCCGTTTAAGCCAATTACCTTGGGAAAACGGCGAAAAGCCGGAAATTGTCTTAGTTGATCAAAGCGATCGCTTTATTTTTGCACCTTTACTCTACGAATTACTCACAGGAGAACTACAAACCTGGGAAATTGCGCCTCCTTTTGAAGAACTTCTGCAAAACACAGGTGTGCGTTTTTGTCAAGCTATTGTTTCGGGAATTGACACCGAGCAAAAACGAGTACATTTACAAGAAGGCACAGAAATCGCTTATGATCGCTTAGTGTTAGCCTTGGGTGGAGAAACACCATTAGATATGGTTCCCGGTGCCATATCTCACGCTTACCCATTCCGCAATATTACAGATGCTTATCGTTTAGAAGAACGTCTGCGAGTGCTAGAAGAATCAAAAGCAGAGAAAATTCGCGTCGCCATTGTGGGCGCTGGTTACAGTGGTGTAGAATTAGCCTGTAAGTTAGCAGACAGACTCGGAGAAAGGGGACGTTTCCGCCTAATTCAAATCGGTGATCAAATTTTACGCACTTCTCCAGATTTTAACCGCGAAGCTGCTAAAAAAGCTTTAGACGCAAAAAAAGTATTTCTGGATTTAGAAACTAAGGTAGAATCCGTAGGGCAGGATACTATTTCCCTAGAGTACAAAAATCAGGTAGATACAATTCCTGTAGATTTAGTCATTTGGACTGTAGGAACCAGAGTTGCACCTGTAGTCAAAACACTAGCTTTAAAACAAAATCAGCGTGGTCAAATTACCACTACACCCACTTTACAAGTTTTAGAGCATCCCGAAATCTTTGCTTTGGGAGATTTAGCCGACTGTTGTGATGCAGAAGGACAAAAAGTACCCGCTACAGCCCAAGTTGCTTTTCAACAAGCTGATTATACTGCATGGAATATCTGGGCTTCACTGAGCGATCGCCCTTTATTACCATTCCGTTACCAGCAATTAGGGGAAATGATGGCATTAGGCAAAGATAACGCCACCCTGACAGGTTTAGGTATAAAATTAGATGGTTCCTTTGCATACCTTGCTCGTCGTCTAGCTTATCTCTATCGAATGCCGACTTTAGATCATCAACTCAAAGTTGGTTTTAATTGGCTAGTTCGTCCTATTATAGATACACTTTCTTAGTAGGTGTTGGTGTCTTCACCAAATCTCAAACCCCACATTTACAATTAATTATACAAAGTTTGATGGAACGACCGAAAGTTATTCTTTTAGATGCTGTCGGCACACTTTTCGGCGTAAAAGGTAGTGTGGGCGAAGTTTATAGTCAAATAGCCAAGGAATTTGAAGTTGAAGTTTCAGCCCAAATATTGAATACAACCTTTGTGCAAAGCTTTAAAGCCGCACCACCAGCGACATTTCCCAATGCAGATTTACATGATATTCCTCAACAGGAGTTTGAATGGTGGCGGAAAATAGCCTTTAATACTTTTAAAAGCGCCGGTGTTTTGCCACAATTTTCGGATTTTCCCGGTTTTTTTAGTGAACTCTATATTCACTTTGGGACTGCTGAACCTTGGTTTATTTATCCTGATGTTGTATCATCTTTGATAGACTGGCAACAACAGGGTATTGAACTAGGAATAGTGTCCAATTTCGATTCCCGCATTTTCTCAGTGTTGCAAAGTTTAGAATTGAGCAGTTATTTCAGTTCTATCACTATTTCTACCCAAGCCCGTGTCACTAAACCTGATCCTACAATTTTTGCGATCGCTTTAGAAAAACATAATTGTCCATCCACAGCCGCTTGGCACATTGGCGATAGCATTGTAGATGACTATCAAGGAGCCAAAGCGGCTGGTTTGAGGGGTATTTGGATAAATCGCCAGACAAATTCTTGAGATATAGCAACTTACAGCGCGCTTAGATCATATCTTTCTTCCGCCAAAACCCAGAACCTCACCCCCAACCCCTCTGGTTACTTTCGCGTAGCGTCTCCCTTTGGGAGAAGGAGAGGGGAGACTTTAACGTCATTAAACCAAAAACGGACGCGCTAACATAAAACTAGAAATCGATTTAGCATCTACCACCTCACCTTTGAGAATAGCTTTCTCGAATTCATCAGGAGTCATCAATACAGTTTCCATATCCTCATCATCATCTTGTTTTGGCGGGGTTTCCAGCTTTTGCAAATCTTTTGCCAAAAAAGCATAAATAATTTCGTCAGAATAGCCGGGAGCTAGAAAAAACTCACCTAGTTTGTCCCATTTTTGGGAAGTATAACCCGTTTCCTCCTCAATTTCGCGCTGAATTGTTTGCAGAGGATCTTCGGTGATTTCCACAGTTCCGGCGGGAAACTCTAATATCCTTCCTTGAATGGCAAAACGATACTGGCGCACCAGTACAAGTTTACCTTCTGCTGTCACAGGTACAGCCAAGGCTCCACCAGGGTGACGAATACATTCCCAATCTCCTTCGGCTTTATTCGGTAAGCGTAGGCGATTGACTTCAAAGTTAAACTTGCGACCTTTGTAAAACAAGCATTGTTTCAGTAACTGTGGTAATTCTCTACCTAATGGCATAGTAAATTTCTGTTATATCTACATAAATATACAAACACTGTTATTTAGAATCAGTGTTGTTTACGTTTATAGTTGGTAACTTTAATTGCTCTTTAACAAGAATACATCAGAACGGTCTACTGCTTTCACCAAATCTTTAATCACACCTCCAGAAATTGGTTCTACCCAGTCTGGTGCAATTTCTGCCAGTGGTATTAAGACAAAAGCCCGCTCTTTCATGCGGGGGTGAGGAATCTGGAGATGGGGCGTATCGATGATTAAATCATTATATAACAGTAAATCTAAATCAAGCGATCGCGCCCCCCAGCGCTCTTGACGCACCCGCCCAAATTGTTGTTCTATGGCTAATAAAGTCTCTAGTAATACATCTGGTGGCATTTCTACTTGCAAGATAGCGCAACCATTTAAATAATCTGGCTGCGGTGGACCGACAGCTTTAGTTCTGTACCAACTGGATTTAGCTAACAGCTTAATTCCTCGTGTTTTGCCTAATGTCTCGATAGCCGCTTCTAAAATTCCATAGGAATCGCCAATATTACCACCAAGGGCGATCGCACTAACTGGATCTGCTGCCTCTTGACCAGATACACTGAATAAACTTGGTTTGAGCAATTAGTTAAAACTGGTATATGAATAATGACCAAAAAATTACCGAATGCGAAAAAATATTTTTCTGTATTACTGAATTCAGTTGATTATTTATAAGCTACTATACTAACACAAACGTGGTGCGCTCATCCCAAAGGTTTTACATAGTGGGTAGGTTTCAGGTACTTTCAAAGAGGAACTCATGTGGAAAAGCTCACCTCCTAGTTCAAGCAAAGACCAATCAATTTCAGCGACTGTCACAAGGAGGTTACGCAATTGATCCCTAGTCATCATGATGAGAACGAGGAAGTCACAAATGAGAGCTAACCACCCACAAAGTTTATGAGTACAAGACAGTTATGGAATCAAATTAATAGTGTCTCCTCTGGCATAACTAGGATATTTAGCAGCCCAGACAGACCATTTTATCGTCGGATTTGGTTTTGGGCAAGTTTGGGTATAGGTAGTACCGTAGGTGGTACAATCATTGGCTCCTACTACTTAATTGGCACAATAGATCAAGCCTTACCAGATAAATCAGCACTCAAAGTAGCCACCAGGGCGGAAACCCTCACCATTAAAGCCGTTGATGGCACCATATTACAACAACAAGGTGAAGCCACCAGAGAACGGCTCAGACTAGACCAAATACCTGTTCAACTCCAACAAGCTTTTATCGCCTCAGAAGATAGCAGATTTGCCAGTCATCATGGTATTGATCCGCAAGGAATTATCAGAGCTGCTTGGAATAATTTGCGATCGCAAACCGTCCTCGAAGGTGGTAGCACCATCACCCAACAGCTAGGGCGAATACTCTTCCTCAAACAAGAGCAGACCATTTGGCGCAAACTCAAAGAACTGCGTCTAGCTCAGAAAATGGAGCAAGAGTTGACCAAAAACCAGATAATAGAACCTTACCTAAATTTGGTATATTTAGGATCTGGAGCTTATGGTGTAGCAGATGCCGCCTGGGTATACTTCAGTAAAACAGTAGATCAACTTACCCTCGGCGAAGCGGCGATGATTGCCGGATTAGCACCCGCCCCAAGTTTATACTCCCCAATCCAAAATCCTACAGTTGCCATCCAGCGCCGCAATATGGTATTGCAAAGGATGTATGAAGATGAATTAATTACAGCAGCCGAAAGACAAGCAGCCGCTCAAGAATCCCTCAACCTCAACAGCAGTTTTCCCAAACGGCTACAAGTAGAATCTCCCTACTTTACCAGTTATATTTTACAAGAATTGCCAAAGTATGTTTCCCCCGATGTCCTCACACAAGGGGGTCTAGTCGTGGAAACCACCCTCAATCCCACTTGGCAAAAAGCCGCAGAAGCCGCCGTTACCAAAACCTTAAAAAATCAAGGACGCTGGCAGAACTTTACTCAAGGATCTTTAGTAGCCATCGACCCCCGCAACGGTGAAATTCAGGCCATGGTGGGAGGAAAAGACTACAGTAAAACTCAGTTTAATCGAGTTACCCAGGCACAACGTCAGCCAGGCTCGACATTTAAAGGATTTGTCTATGCAGCAGCCATAGCCACTGGTAAAAGCCCCAATGACAGCTACCTAGATGCACCTTTTGTAGTCGATAAATACGAACCACAAAACTATGGTAGAACTTTTCGCGGCTCCATGACCATACGAGATGCCCTGACTCGTTCTATTAATGTCATTGCAGTCAAAGTATTGCTGGATGTGGGATTTCAGCCAATTATTAATACTGCCCACAATTTGGGAATTAAATCGGAACTCCAGCCCACCTATTCCTTAGCACTTGGCGCTCATGAAGTGAATCTACTGGAATTAACTAATGCTTACGGTAGCTTTGCTAATCAGGGATTATACATAGAAGCTCATGGCATTCGCCGCATCCTCAACCGTCAAGGAGAGGTAGTTTGGTCAAATAATTTCCAGCATCAGCGAGTTCTTGACCCTACCAGTGCCGGCATTATGACTTGGATGCTACGCCACGTAGTAGAAGCCGGCACAGGCAGCCCAGCCCAATTAAAAAATAGACCTGTGGCTGGGAAAACCGGAACCTCTGATGAATCCCGCGATTTGTGGTTTATTGGCTACATACCCCAAATTGTCACAGGTGTTTGGCTAGGTAATGATAATAACAATCCCACTTCGGGAGCAAGTGGCACGGCTGCGGCCACCTGGCGGGAATTTATGCAAAAAGCAGTAGAGGGAATGCCTGTAGAAAAGTTTCCCGCAAGACCCAAACTACAAGGTCGCGTAGGTAGCATTAAGGCGCAGCCCATCAAACCGAAATCAGTACAGCATCGTTCTATTTCCTCTACCTCAAATCAGCCAAGTCGCCCCAGTGCTAATGTTACCAGATCATCTAGACGTTCTAGAAGACGCTCACAGCCACAAACCACCAATGCACCTGCTAGAGTATATTCTCCTCCCAGACGGCGTAAAAAAGTAGAGTCAAATGCTACGCCACCCACCAGAACTAAGCGTCCTAGTAGTAGTTCTAGTTCTTCATCGCCCCAGCCTTCTTGGAGGGAAAGACTCAGACCCGGCTCAACTTCTCCAGATTAAATCGGACAAGCAGAAGAAGCAGGGGAGCGGGGAGCACCGGAGTAAGGGGGAGTGAGAAATTACTTTAAACTTCCGGTTACTTAACAACCGTTCCTCTTCTCCCCTGCCCCCGTTCCTCTTCTCCCCAGTCCCTAATTTCTTTAAATTTATTCAAGTTGGAGAATTTCTGTAGCCTTTTCACTCGGAAGCGCTTTATAAAAGAAAAAACCCTGAACATCCTCACAGTTGATGGATGCCAAAAAATCCAGTTCCTCTTGCTTTTCTACCCCTTCGGCGGTTAATCTTAATCCTAGACTTCTCCCCAAAGTCACGATCGCCTGGACAATATGAGCAACTTTCTCGTCCTTTGTCAACTCTTGGATGAAATATTTATCAATTTTTAAATTGTGAAAAGGTAACAGTTGCAGGCGCGAGAGCGAAGAATGACCAGTACCAAAGTCATCAATGGAAAGATTAACGCCCATTTGAGTTAAATCCTGCAATACAGTTCTAGTAAAATCTAAATCTTCAATGGCTGTAGTTTCTGTAATTTCTAATTCTAAAAACTTCGGTTCTAAATCTGTCTGTGCTAAAATTTTCGCTACAGTATCTACTAGTTGCGGTTTGCGGAACTGTTTAGGAGATAAATTGACAGCAATGGTCAGAGGAGGTAATCCCGCTTGCTGCCAGGCTTTATTCTGCATACAGGCTGTCCGTAATACCCATTCGCCAATGGGGATAATTAATCCACTTTCCTCAGCTATGGGAATGAAAACATTGGGCGCTACTAGTCCCATCTCAGGATGCTGCCAACGCAACAGCGCCTCCATACCAGTAATTTTTCTAGTCTTGATGTTTACCCTAGGTTGATAATAGACCACTAATTCTTTCCTTTCTAAGGCATAGCGCAAGCTCTTGTCTAAAGTCAAGAGTTCAGGATTTTTGGTATTGAGGGTCTTGGAGTAGAAGTGGTAGTTATTTCTGCCCTGATCCTTGGCATAATATAAAGCAGTATCTGCGTGCTGAATTAAAGTTTCGGCATCAGCACTGTGTTCATCAAGTATGGCAATACCCAGGCTGCCACTCACATAAAGTTCGTGTCCATCCAGATAAAATACATTGTCTAAAGCTCCTAAAATTCTCTGTGCCACCAAGGATACTTCTTCAAGATAATTCATCCGGGGTAGTAGGATGGTAAATTCATCACCCCCCCAACGGGCAACAGTATCCCCGCCTCTGAGGCAGCCTTTCAATCTTTGAGCCACTTCTTTTAATAATCGATCTCCCAAAGTATGACCCAATGTGTCATTAATCAGCTTAAAAAGATCTAAATCCAGAAACATCACAGCTAAACTTTCTCCGTTACGAATCGCGTTGGGTAAGGCTTTCTCCAGCAGCTCATTAAATAACAGCCGATTGGGTAATCCAGTCAAGTGGTCATGAAGAGCCTGAAAGCGAATCTTCTCGGACACCTGCTGACGCTGCCAAGCGCCACTGATACTGGCTGCTATTGTTAAAAGTGTAGATTCTTCATGCTTTGACCACAGGCGCTCTGTTGAACAATCTGCCAAGGCAAGATAACCCCAGAATTTTTCTTCTAGCCGCAAAGGTACTAGCAGCAGAGATTTTATGCCGTCTTGGGAAAGTAATTCTCGCTCTTCAGGAGGAAATTCTTTTGTTAATCCCCTAATAGATTTTCCACGAGAGAGAACAGCATACCAGCGTGATAATTTTGCAGATTGATAAGATTTATTTTGCCAGTGGTGCAGGGAAGAGCCAGTATTCATTTTTGTCCATTCAAACTGGAGGTTAACTACCATTTCGCCTGTGACTGTATGAATATGGTTATGAAACAGATAGATGCGATCTACCTGGGCAGCTTCCCCCAGCACAGCCAAAGCTTTGTCAATAGCGATTTCATAATTCATTTCTATGAGCAAATAATTGGCTACTTCTGCCACTGCCTGGAGCAAGCGATCGCGTTGTGTTAGCTCGGCTTGGGCTTGTTTTTGCTCTGTAATATCTCTAGCAATAAAAGTTCTAATTAAATTACTCTCTGGCAGAAAATGTACCGATTGTTCAAAAATCTTCTGATCCACTTGTACCTCACGCACAAATGGATTTTCCTGGCGATGAGTAACTGCATCTAGTAATTCTGTCAGGAGGGGATGTTGTTTACCCAATTTTTTAAGTTGGGGAAATTCCAAAGATGCAGCAGGATTGAGATAAGTCACCCTCCCCTTGAAATCCATCTCGATAATTGGATTGGGAATCAGTTCTGGGAAAGACGCTAGGCGCGCTAAGGCTGTATCATTGGCTCCTTGCGAGTCAGGATCAATAACTAAAGTTTGCACGGGATTAACGGCGTTGGCAGACAGGTCTACAGCTTGAGAAGATGCTGAAAATATTGTTGGTGATAAATTAGAATCAGTATAATATTTAGCCTGGGCTTGATAATCGCCAAATATAATCACGTCTCCATGCTTGAGATGATGAGAGAAGCATTTAGTCCCATTTACTAATAACCCATTACTACTACCCTTGCCTGAGAAGTTACCATCTATAATCCGAAAGCCATATTCGTCAGTTTCTGGAATAGTTACCCGCAATAAAATTGCGTGTTGCCTGGATACTGAAGGTGAATTGAGGACAATAGAGTTTTTACGATGTCGTCCCAGAGAATAAGTAGCCTCTTGAAGGGGGATAGTCTGCTGTCCTTGCAAGTCTTGAATAACCAAAAGGTGGCGTATTTGTTCCCGTTCATTTACTGGCATTTCTCATCCTTAAATTTTCATATCTGAGAATTTTGGCGGGAAAAACACTGGTAAACTCACCTAATTTTTCCGGCTCTGTTTTCAAAGAAAAGCTCTGTATGAGGAGGTAATATAAAATCTCCATGAAGGAATGGCACTAAGATAAGCTAAAACCTCGTCAGGGCAGGGTGTGGGAGGTGTGGGAGGTGTGGGGAGAACGTTCTCCCCACACCTCCCACACTCCCCCCACCCAAAAGCCAGTTATATCATGGCTTTGCGCTTAACTTCGTGCTATTCCCCCATGAAGATACACTTAATCTAAAATAACTTATACATGATGTCATTTCCTCCAGAAAGGGTTATATGGTTGCAAGAACGCACACCTTTAGGGATTCTCTCATCTGCGGTATTAGATGCGATCGCTCAAGTCATGGAGTCCACATTTTTCCCCGCCGAAAGTACTTTAGTGAGTGAAGGTACTGAGTTCAATTTGCGTCCCCCGGCGATTGAACTATGGACGACTCATACACCCCACAGCTATGAAGTGGCGTTATTGTTTTTGCTGTTGGGTGGAGTGTATCTGCATCGTTTACCAGAGTTACAGTCTTGGTTAGGTTTAGAAATCGATTTAACTTCGTTTTGGCAGCATTTAGGATTTTCGCTGCTAATTTTGCTCATCCCCACGGCTATTGTGTTTGGGGCTTACGGCTTAATGCAGTTAACTCAATTTGGGCGGAAACCTCGACCATTTTTACAACTTACCTATGGTTATTTACCATTGGTGCTGGGGGGTAACTTAGCTCATTATCTGCGTTTGGGTTTGGGTGAGGCTGGGCGAATTTTGCCTGTGACTTTGGCTACTTTCGGTTTAAATGGCGAACAATTACCAATTTTGGTAGCACATCCGGCTGTGATTGACTTTTTGCAAGGTGCTACTCTGATTTTATCAGTGTTATTGACGATTATTTTAACCCAAAAAATCGCTCGTCAACCCATGCGATCTGCTTGCAGCAGCGCTTCGCTATCGCTCTTTTGGCAACATCTCGCCGTTATTGGTTTGGGGCTGAGTATGTGGGCAATTATTGTCTCCTAAAGCAAAAAACAAAACTCCCACTCCTGCTCCCTCTCCTTACTAAGGAGAGGGTTGGGGTGAGGTTTCAACAGCTATATTTCTATATTTTTAGGATCGGGACGGGAAAATTGAGATGTGGTTAGTAAATATTTAATGTCTTAATCAGCAAATGGATCAACACCCATGTTGACAACTGTATTCCGCAAGACTGTAATTTGTTGACCAAAATCAAGTTGCTTAATAGCTTCTAATACTTTGACTACATCACGAGAAGGTTGGTAATTTAAAGGCATTGGAGCGACTAAGCCTTGAACCATCAACTCTGATAATTCAAACCAAAAAGCTAATTTAGTGTTAACGCTCCAAATTCCGTAGGAACGGCTGATTTGTGTATTTCTTTTAGCAGCTAAGTCTCTCATCACATCTAACTGTTGAGCATGAGACATCTGCTTGATTTGATTCAGAACACCTTCAGCAAACTGCATCCGTGCAGCGCCTGGAGCGGCTGGGGTAATAGAACGACCCATTTCGGTGTATACATACCACAGCAGTGCTAGTTGGTCATCTACACTGAGAGATTTAAATAAATCAGTAGTAGTTGTAACACCATTTTCTAAATGTGTGTTGGAATCAAAAATGTTAGTAAATTGGTTTGATTCTGTTGTCACGTTCATAGTTTTACCCAAAATCTTTGGTGAGTGTTAAATCAACTATTGTCCAATTAAGAACAATGTCTTTTTTGGACAAAAGTTAAATCTTAGAGGATACCCCAGAAGTGAAGGAAACCTTGACCAGAGAACACTTCAATTAAAGCTGCGGCTACAAAACCGATCATTGCCAAACGACCGTTCCAATGTTCTGTTTGAGTGGTGAATCCCCACTTCCAAGCGTTGCGGCTCTCTGTAGCTGGTGTTGCGGTTGTGCTTTTCATGGTTAATACTCTCGGTAGGAATTAGTAGAGGGTTTTGTTTCCCTTATTCAGCAATGTAACAGATATTTTAAAAAATGTAACAAACAATTGCAAAAAAATTTTAAATAGTATCTATAACAATTTTCTCTGATTTGCTTTCCACCGATAGGCTCAGATCCCGGAATACTGCGAGTATTCGGGGATATTTGGGTTTGTAACTTATTGAGGATTACTAGAGCTTAATGCCTTGCCTCTCCCTCGCTGTCCACTCTCTGGGCTATCCTCAACTTTGCAGAACGCGATCGCGGATTATTCGCCAATTCTTCCTCTTTAGCAGTGATTGGTTTTTTAGTCAAGACTTTTAACAAAGAAGAATTACGTAAACCATGTTTCACCGGGCGGTCTTCCAAACTGTGAAAACTGATAATGGCAATGCGTCCACCAGGAACCAAGGCGTTAGGGGCTTGATCCAAAAAAGTTTCTAAAGCCTTTAACTCATCATTGACCACAATTCGCAAAGCTTGAAAAACCCGTGTAGCTGGGTGAATGCGACCATAACGATATTGACGGGGGACAGAATAGGCGATCGCCTCAGCCAATTCTGTAGTAGTTTCAAATGGTCGTTTTTCGACAATCCGTCTGGCAATCCGCCGCGATAGTCGTTCCTCACCGTATTTAAAGAAAATATCTGCTAATTCCGCCTCATCCCACTCATTAATTACATCAGCCGCCGTTAAAGACTGTTGCTGATTCATTCGCATATCCAGATTTGCCGCATGGCGAAAGCTAAAACCCCGTTCTGGTTGGTCTAAATGGTAAGAGCTTACACCCAAATCAGCCAGGATACCATCGAAAGTGTTAGGACTATATTTATAAGCCGAAAAATTGCTGTGAATAAACTCTACCCTGTCACCAAACTCAGCTAAATGCTTTTGCGCCGCCCCTAAAGCATCCTCATCTTGGTCAATAGCCGTTAGCCGCACATCGGTTGCAGCCTCTAAAATCAGGCGACTGTGACCACCACCGCCCACCGTTGCATCAAGATAATGTCCGCCAGGACGTACAGCCAACCCCTCAACGACCTCCTGGCTTAAAACTGGCACATGAAGAAATTCAGCGCCTACAATTCCTTGGATCTCAAGCTCCATATAATAGTTGAAGAAGTGAAACAAAATGAAACAGCAAGTAAAATCCCTCTGCTGCCACTCCTCTCCAACATACTCCTGTATGGGCGATAGATGTAGACGCTGATCAGGCGACTGCTCAAAAATATTTCCCTTACCTGATTTTGGCAGACAAGATTAATCGAGTCTGGTTGGCATCACGCAGTTCAAGTTGAAATTTTCATAACTGGAGAACAAGGAACTTATGGCAAGACTAGAAACCCGCACCGAACCAATGGTGCTGAATATGGGGCCGCACCACCCCTCCATGCACGGGGTTTTGCGGTTAATTGTCACATTGGATGGCGAGGATGTCGTTGATTGTGAACCGGTAATTGGCTATTTGCACCGGGGAATGGAAAAAATTGCCGAAAACCGGACTACTGTCATGTACGTCCCCTATGTGAGTCGGTGGGACTACGCCGCCGGGATGTTTAACGAAGCAGTCACCGTTAACGCTCCGGAACAATTAGCAGGTATAACTGTTCCCAAACGCGCCAGCTATATTCGCGTGATTATGCTGGAACTAAACAGAATTGCTAACCATTTACTCTGGTTTGGCCCTTTTCTCGCTGACGTAGGCGCACAAACTCCCTTTTTCTATCAATTTAGAGAACGGGAAATGATTTATGATTTATGGGAAGCTGCCACAGGCTACCGGATGGTAAACCACAACTATTTCCGCGTGGGTGGCGTAGCAGTTGATTTACCCTATGGGTGGGTAGATAAATGTTTAGATTTCTGTGACTACTTGTTACCCAAAGTTGACGAGTACGAACGTCTGGTAACAGATAACCCCATCTTCCGCCGTCGGGTGGAAGGGATTGGGACGATTTCCCGTGAACAAGCAATTAACTGGGGACTATCCGGCCCCATGTTACGCGCCTCTGGTGTGAAGTGGGATTTGCGGAAAGTTGACCACTACGAATCTTACGACGATTTTGATTGGGATGTACAGTGGGAAACTGCTGGTGATTGCTTCGCCCGTTACGTGGTGCGGATGCGAGAAATGCGCGAATCTGTGAAGATTATTCGCCAAGCAATTAAAGGACTACCAGGAGGCCCCTACGAAAACCTCGAAGCCAAGCGCATGGCTGCGGGGAAAAAATCAGAATGGGATGCCTTCGATTACCAATACATCGCTAAAAAAGTTTCACCTACGTTTAAAATGCCCAAAGGTGAAATCTATTCCCGTGTGGAAAGCGGTAAAGGTGAACTAGGTATTTATCTAGTAGGCGATGATAATGGTTTCCCTTGGCGTTGGAAAATTCGCCCAGCTGATTTCAACAATCTGCAAATTGTCCCCGAATTACTAAAAGGGATGAAGGTTGCAGATATTGTCGTGATTCTCGGCAGTGTTGACGTGATCATGGGATCTGTAGACAGATAAGAGGCAGGGGGGCCAGGGGGCAGGGGGCAGGGGAGAAGAGGCAGGGGGGCAGGGGGCAGGGTGCAGGGGAGAAGAGTAATTTCCAATTCACCCCTATTTCTTGCTTCTTCTCCCTCCCTAGAGACTTCCCAATCAAAAAAACATCCAATAACCTAACAAAATAAACCTCTGATTTCTTGATTTCTCTGTGTCCTCTGCGCCTCTGTGGTATGCGCTGCGCGCAAGCTACGGAACGTTTCATCTTAAAACAATCCTTAGTTTTGTTGGGTTTCCCAAAGCCTCAACCCAACCTACGAATATGTTATTTTTTCAGAGTAATAAAAGAGCGCTAATTTCTGCGCCTCTGTAGTTCATTTAATTAGGACTTACGCAAGAACTCTCTGAAACCCTCTTGACTTTGTGTCCTTTGTGTCCTTTGTGGTTCGTTTAATCTTAATTCCTAAAAAATCCCCAATACTCCAGAAAACAACACCCAAAGCATTAATATGAAAAACATCAGCCCATTCAAACCCACTAACTAACCGTGCCATCCATGCCTCTGTCGCGCATAGTGACGCTAATTGTTGGTTTAATTGTCATTTTGGCATTAAGCCTCTGGCTGATTGACTCTCTCTCTCGGCTTTACTGGCAGTTGTCTTATTCTCCACTGCTGGGCAATTTGCTGTTGCTATTGCTGGTTTTATTAATTGGGGGCTTGGTTGCAGCTTTTGTTTATTATGTATTAATTCTGCAAACTGGGGAAAAAAAATCGCACCGTCAACGCCGCAGAGTTACAGCCGCCGAAATTCCCGCCGCTAAATCTGATGCAGCTTCTACAACTCTCCAAGCTGTGAAGCAACAGGTAGCCCAAATTCAAGATGAAGTCGCCCGACAAGCTTTATTAAGTAAATCACGGGAAATTGAAGTAAATCTGGCACGGGGTGAAATTCAAGTCGTTGTATTTGGCACAGGAAGCGCTGGTAAAACTTCTCTGGTGAATGCGATTATGGGGCGGATGGTGGGTCAGGTAAATGCCCCAATGGGAACTACTCAGGTGGGGGAAACCTATTGTTTGCGGTTGAAGGGTTTAGAACGGAAGATTTTAATTACTGATACGCCGGGGATTTTAGAAGCTGGGGTAGAAGGAACGGAACGGGAACAGTTAGCGCGAGAGTTGGCAACTTCGGCCGATTTACTGCTGTTTGTGGTGGATAATGATTTGCGCCGTTCGGAATATGAACCACTACGCAGTTTAGCTGAAATTGGTAAGCGATCGCTCCTCGTTCTCAATAAAACTGATTTATATACAGATGAGGATAAAGAATCGATTCTCGCCCGGTTACGCCAACGAGTGCGGGGATTTATTGCGCCGAATGATGTGGTGGCGATCGCCGGAAATCCCCAACCTGCACAGCTAGAAACTGGCGAAATTTTCCATCCAGAACCAGATATAATTCCCCTTTTGCGGCGCATGGCTGCCATTTTACGGGCTGAAGGTGAAGATTTGGTCGCAGATAACATTCTCCTGCAATCGCTACGGTTAGGAGAAGAAGCACGAAATCTAATTGATGTTCAGCGTCGTCGTCAAGCGGACAAAATAGTTGATCGCTTTCAGTGGATTGGGGCTGGTGTAGTATCAGTTACACCTCTCCCAGTTGTCGATTTATTAGCAACAGCCGCCGTTAATGCTCAAATGGTAGTAGAAATTGGGAGAATATACGGTTGTGAATTGAACATGGAAAGAGGGAAAGAATTAGCTCTTTCTTTAGGCAAAACCATTGCTAGCTTAGGTATAGTTAAAGGCGCAATTCAATTAATATCTACTGCTTTGCAATTTCATGTCGCTACCTTTGTCATTGGTAGAGCAATTCAAGGGGTGACAGTAGCTTATTTAACGCGAATTGCTGGTAAAAGTTTTATTGAATATTTTCGCCATGATCAAGATTGGGGTGATGGTGGAATGACTGAGGTGGTAAAAGAACAATTTAAGCTGAATCGCCGGGATGAATTTATTAAGACTTTTATCCAAGAAGCGATCGCCCGCGTGGTAAAACCTTTAACAAATAACTCGGAAGTGATTGAACAAGATCAAGAAACCGAGAGTTAGAGGTTGTTGGAAAAGGATTTTGATATACTCCCCAAGTCTCCATTCCCTCGGAGGGGGTTTCACCATACTTAACGCTGTTTCTTTTCTGTAGGGAAGGATCAGGGAGCGTTGCTATGTTGACGTAATTTATTTTCAAGGCTTCCGGAACAGACTGGTGAAATCAAGAAACCTATCATAAGAATTTATTAAGTAACCAGCTCATGAACCACCACATGATCGGTAAAGTATTACAAGGACGTTACCAAATCTTTCAAAGCCTGGGTGCTGGGGTTTTTGGACAAAAATATATCGCCATAGATGGGGAACACCCAGATAAAGTTAAATGTGTGATTAAACACCTTCAAACTAGCAGTTGTTCCCCCAGCGACTTAAACGCTTTACGATTATGCTTTCTCAAAGAAACAGTCACCCTCGACTTTTTGGGAAGCCATCCCCAAATTCCCCAATTAATTTCTTGCTTTGAAGAACATGAGCAGTTCTATCTAGTACAAGAGTTTGTAGACGGACATTCATTGAGTGCAGAATTACCCATCAACCAATATTGGGGATGTATTTGGACTGAAAATGAAGTTGTGGAATTATTAGTAAATGTCTTAGAAATTTTAGAATTTGTTCACTCTCAAGGTGTTATTCATTGCAATATTAAACCAGAAAACTTGATCAGACGTACTTTTGATGCCAAGTTAGTTTTAAGTGACTTCAGCTTTATCCAGTCAGTTGATGTGGGCGAATATGCGGAATTCCCTATTTATCAGACTCCTGTCACCTCAATGGGGTACATAGCACCAGAGCAATTTATTGGACAAATACAGCCCAGCAGTGATATTTATGCTTTGGGTATGATTGCTATTCAGGCTTTAACAGGGCTAAAACCACTGGAATTAAAAGTCGATACTAAGACTAATGAGATTATCTGGCGTACTCAAGATATATCAGTTGATGATTATCTAGCTGCTGTTCTCAGCCAAATGATTCGCTATGATTACCAAGAACGCTTTCAGTCTGCGGGTGAGGTACTGTATATACTCAACCAAATGATCAGGGAAAGTAAAATTCAGCCCATGACTGAAACACCCCATGAGGTAGATGAAAATAACACCCCTCAAGGTGATGATACACAGCAGGAATTGACTTTTGGGCAATTACCTTCTTTACTTACAGGAATGAGGGTAGGTTTGGCGGCTAATTCTTTATTGATGGGATTGGGAGTATATTCTGTAGTTAATAATTATCCCGCATATTCCGAAACAGAAACTTTATATCAAGCCACAGAAGAATATCAAGCGGGGGATTTACAAAAAGCCCTGGCTTTAGCGAAATCAATTCCTACTCACAGCAATATTTATCCAGAGGCTCAAGCTACAATTGAAGAATGGCAGCACCAATGGCACTTGGCTGCGGAACAATACCAACTAGCTGCACAAGCTTTTGATGAGGGTAGATGGTCGGATGTGTTGGGTATTTCTCCGAAAGTACCAGATATTTTATATTGGCAATCTAAAGTAGATAAACTGGTACAGCAATCACAAGTTAACATCGAAACACAAACAGAAAATTTGTTAGCAAAAGCTTACGAAAAAGCCTTGGCTAGAGATTTTTCTACCGCTATAGAATATCTGCGTCAAATTCCTCAAGAAAGTGCTGCTGGTGCTTTAGTTCAAAAAAAATTAGCTGAGTACAATCAAAAGCAGCAGATTCGAGCGGCTTATTTTTTACATAATGCTCAGATGAAAGCATCTAGGGGGGACTTTAATGGGGCTGTAAAATTTCTCCGCAGAATTCATAGAAATACTCCGGTTTATGCTCAAGCTCAGGCTAAACTCAATGAATATACTCAACAATCGCAATTAAAAACTCAAACTAAAAATGTGGCGTTGAATTTATCACCTGCTAAAAATGAAAGTTTTCACCCAGGAAATCAACTGCAAGAGGTGAATATTCGTTAGATGAATTGCTTATTTGTAGAGACTTTGCATACAATGTCTCTACAGGCTTTTAATTGCCTTTGTGTGTTTGATTTTCTGGAAAATAGCTGTATTATTTAAGATGAAGGCGGGCAGGATGCCCACCCCACAATATTACTAAAACTGCTTGTATCACCCAGTCTCTAGCTATAGTCTTAGTCTTCAGAATTGGGAATAGTTGGTACGATTATCGGCTGTGGTTTATCAACTGATAATTCTTTTTGGGCTTCGTTACGGGCGTTAATTGCTTGTCGATAATTCGGCTTATATTTTATAGCTTGATCATAGGAGTCTATTGCTTCTTTATATCGTTGCAAATTCAATAAAGCATTGCCTCTGCTATACCAACTTTCAGCATGATTGGTTTGATAACGAACGGCTTTATCGTAGGATGCGATCGCTTGTTGATATTTCTGTAAAATATATTGAGAATTTCCCAAATTATACCAAATTTGATAATCATTTCTTTTAATCGCTGCGGCTTTATTATAAGATGCTATGGCTTCTTCATAACGTTGGCTTTGATGCAATGCCCAACCCCGACTATACCATGCTTGGTAGTCATTGGGATTATGTTTAATTGCTTGATCAAATGATTCAATTGCTTGTGGATAGCGTCTTAAAATAATTAAAATATTACTTCTAGAAAACCAAGCTGGATAAAATTTTGGTCTGTATTGTACTGCTTTATCATAAGCTTTTAAAGCGTTGTCAAAGCGATTTAAATTAAATAAAGCATTGCCTAAACTATACCAAGCTTGACCATAATCTGGCTTGAATTCAATAGCTGTTTCATAGGCGTTAATGGCATCATTGTATTGCTTTAAGTTATGAAATGCTAACCCCTTACTATACCAAGCTTGATAATAATTCGGTTGCAGTTCTATAGCTTGGTTATAAGATTGAATGGCGTTATTATATTGCTGTAAATTCCTAAAAATTTCGCCTTTGGCATTCCATATTTCTGGCGCAGTATTATCTAATTGTAAGGCTTTGTCAAAAGATGCGATCGCTTCAGGATAGCGTTGTAAATCTCGCAACACAAAACCGCGACCACTCCATGCTTCTACATAATCTGGCTGAATTTGAATGGCTTGGTCGTATGCTGCTAGAGCTTCCTCATACTTTTTTAATTGCGACAGTGTTTTACCTTGACCATTCCATCCGGGGACATAATCGGGACTAATACTCACAGCCTCTTGATAAGCTGCAAGGGCATCTTGATAGCGCTGTAATTCAAACAGTGTGCTTCCTTGTTCCGATAGTGCGATCGCATTATGAGCATTAATACTATTAACAATAAATACAGATGCTATTCCACTAGCGCCAATCACAAATATTGCTAATGATAGCTTAATAAATATAGCTTTTTTGTACTTATTTAATTTAAAATTTTTCAGTGGCGGGTCGGGTTTGAGTGACAAACCAGAATTTAATCCCAAGGGGGGACTCACAACTATAGTCCCAGATGACAGTTGCATTAAATCTTGCAGCGCTTGCAATGCCACAGTTGCCGAAGCATAGCGCTGTCGGAAATCATAACAAACCATTTTATCAATAAATTGGGCAAATTCTGGCGACACACTGGCCTGATTTTGCCAGATAATTTCATTGGTATCAATATCGACTTCTAGCTGGGTTGCTGATAATCCTGTAAGGGCTTGAATAGCAATTATCCCCACCGCATAGATATCACTGCTAAACTTTGGTGTCCCTTGGGCTTGTTCTCCGGGTAAATATCCGGGAGTACCGATAGCAACAGTGGATTTAGTTTCACCTTTAGGGTTAATTATTTGGGTAGCGATTTGCTTAACTGCCCCAAAATCAATTAAAACTAACTTACCATCTTCTTCGCGTCTGAGTAAATTGTGGGGATTAACATCGCGGTGAATCACCTTCTCTTGGTGAACAAATTCTAAAATTGACAAAATTTCCTGGATGAGAGAAATCACCTCTTCTTGACTGAAGATTTTACCTGGTGCTAACTCTTGACTCAGGTTATGACCTGGGATAAATTCCTGTACTAAATAAAATTCGGTATTTTCTTCAAAGTACGCCAAAAGTTGGGGAATGCGATCATGGATACCTAACTTATACAGAACTTGTGCTTCCGTATCAAATAAACGCCTAGCCGTATCCAAGTTTACTGGATCAGTGGCTTGGGGTTTGAGTTTCTTGACCACACACTGAGGTAATCCAGGTAAGTGAGTATCACAAGCCACAAAAGTTTCACCAAATCCCCCACCTCCCAAGTGGCTAATAATTTGGTATCTTCCAACAAGTGTGTTTCCCAGCATCTCGTTTGCCTAGTTGAGTCCATTGTGACCTGATTCTAATCTTGCCACAAATTAATTGAAACAGGGGGATGGGGTGGTATAGCAAAAGTCAAAAGTCAAAAGTCAAAAGTCAAAATTGAAATACTTGCTGTGACTGAGTTTTAAACTTCTTCCATGTCCTCATACCAATTCTTTATGAGGATGCGCTGAATTATAGGAGGAACGAACCACGTTCGCGAAGCGTCTCCCCTTGGGAGAAGTACACGAAGTACACAAAGAAAGAAAGAAAGAAAGAAAGAAAGAAAGAAAGAAATTCAGCGCAGCTTTACACAGAAATGGTATCAGCACCTTGGCGGTTGCTATATCAGGGAGAAAATTTATTTAAAATTTAAATTTGAAAATCAAAAATTTATATGATTCCTATTAGTGATAATATTCGCCTGCGTCGTAAACCAATTATTATTTATTGGCTGATTGGGATTAACATTGCTATTTTCTTATGGCAATTTAAACTAGAAGTTAGTGGAGAATTAGGAGCTTTCATCAATAGTTGGGGTTTGATTCCCGCCCAGATTAGTAGTGCAGTTACAACCGCCATTCAGGTTAATCCAGCCGCTTGGGTAGTGGTTTTTTGGCGTTCAGCATCCCTATTTTTGGCAATGTTTCTCCACGGTAGTTTTAGTCATATTTTAGGAAATCTGCTCTTTTTATGGGTTTTTGGGAAAACTGTCGAAAACTTGATTGGACATGGACGTTTTCTGGCATTATATTTGGGTGCGGGGATTCTGACAGCGATCGCACAAATTATCTTAGAACCGAGTTTGAGAATACCATTGATTGGAGCCAATGGAGCGATCGCCGCAATTTTAGGAGCATACCTATTCAAGTTCCCCAAAGTCAAAATAGACACAATTGTTCCACTGTTAATTGTATACATCCCTGTTGAGATGCCGGCGTATTTTTATCTATTTTGGTGGTTTATACAACAGCTATTTTACGGAATTGGCAGCTTGAACATTCCTCCCTCTGGTGTAAATTCAGCCAGTCTAGCCTACTGGGGGCAACTTCTGGGATTATTGATGGGTGCGGCATTTATGCGATTTAGTTTATCATCCCACAGTAAACAGGCATAAATAGGATGATTAAAACCAGCCTCCAGGAATTAGTGCAGTGTTTCTAGTGATGAAACTGATAACTGATAACTGATAACTGTTAAACAGGAACCGCAATACCACGCACAAAAATATCTACACAAGTATCAATATAATCTTCACAACTGTAGCTATTTTTATGATATTTGACAGTGCGGCAGAGCATTCCAGCTAATAGCATACCTGTAAACATATCAACTGCCGGCAAAGGATCAAGGTCAACTCTGACAGTCCCTAGTTTTTGACTAGATTTTAGGTAAGCAACCAATTTTTCGCCTAAAGGCTGGGCAGCTTCTTGAATTACTTGTCTAGCTGCTTCTGGATGACGTTTAGCTTCCCCAATGAAAGTCCGGATCAAATCTTCGTGTGCTTCGAGCATCGCGTTGTAAAGCTGGGCATACTTTTTTAAATCCACGCCCAGATTTTGTGTCCAAGCTTCCGGGTGAGCGAGGGCTTCTGTCTGGAGGGCTGAGGCATTTTCAATGACTGCCCTGAGAAGTTGTTCTTTGCTAGCAAAGTGGCGAAATAAAGTCACCTCATTTACTCCAGCAACACGAGCTATTTCACGAGTAGTTGCTCCTTGAACACCTAAAGTAGCAAATACCTGTGAGGCAGCCTCTATTAAACGTGTACGGGTAAGAGCAGATGAGCGGATAGTTCTAGTCATTTTGCTTGCAAGTACTTGCTTAAATGTTATTACATTTTGTAAAAAATGTTGCAAAATGGGTAAAACAACTTTACACAATTTTACTAAACTTCAAGCATATCTTGATCAAGCAGTGGTTAAATTCTTACTCATTTTCGTCACGGGAACAACTATGCCAGTTCTTAACTGATGTGGCGCTCTTTTAATAGCAGTAAATCCCTGCCGCAAATAAAATCCTTCAGCATAAAGACTAGCCGTTGTTATGACTTTATCGATACCTTGATTAGCTGCTTCGTGGCAAAAATGTGTAACTAAAGCTCGCCCGATACCTTTACCTTGATAATAAGGATGCACATATAGTGCAATCAATTCATCAACCATAAAACTAGCAAAACCTGTGAGCATATTATTCTCAACAGCAACCCAAAAAATTTCGGCTGGCATATTCTGCAAAATATATTTACCATCAGGCTTGTCGAGATAATTACGCCAAGCTAACAGCTGTTTTCGGGTATAGAAAGTTGTGGGAAGAGCTTTGATAGCAGCAATATGAATAGCACTCATTACCCAAGCATCAGTTTCCTCAGCGAGGCGAAGACATATGTTGCGATCGCGCATAATTGTACTGAGATTAATCTGTGTTTATCTGTGTTTATCTGTGGTTGATTATTCCTTAATATATTAAACTCACGTGCAAACTGCTGTATGTTAAAAATTCCCAGCCCCAGGCTAAAGCCTGTGGGCTGATGTTATTTCTCTGTCTCTGTCTGTGTCTCTTGCTCCTTGGGCTTCTCAGGCTCCGGAGATTGCTTTTTAAGAACTGGCTTGGGCAGATTATTAATAGGCTTAGGATTATCCTTTTTAGATGGTTGCGGGACTGTGGCTTTATTCTTTTTAGACTCTTGTAGCGCCGTAGCTTTATCTTTTTTGGACGCTTTGAGAAATCTCGGTGCAGTTTCTTGGGGTGGAGCTAATAGTGCCACAAAACCAAATACATTACGCCCCGGTAAAAATTTGGCTTTCAGGGAGACAAATACCGGATGTCCTTGGTCTTCTTTTTCCGCCTTCGGATTAAACCTGAAGGGTCTAACTGGCGAATCCTTCCAGAATAAAGGCAGATGACTAGCCTTCATAAATTTCACCTTTCTGGTTGGCTCGGCCTGCTTAATATATTCGAGTCTTTCACGAGTAAAATTGCGGAAAACAGAAATACACGGAGTTTGACAGACGGGGATAAATTGCCATAGTCCTGAGAATTTAAACTCGTTATCTTGTAACTCTGCTGAAACTGTCTGTTGTTCTCGCCCCCTGTCAAAGCCAACTAGCTGAAAAGTCATACTATGCGGTTGATCTTTGCGGGGAAAATGAATGGCTTTAGGATAAACAACTAACCTAAAAGTCCGGTTTCCAGTAGTCTCTATTTCTTTGGTCAGAGCGTCAAATACTTTGCGTTTTTGGGGAATATAGAAAAGTGGGTATTCAAAATTACTAATGGTAACTGTATTTTTACCATCTGGATTTAAGTTTACATCCCCAACAATTACCCCAATAGCTTGAAATATTGCTCCCGAATCTTCAATCTCTTCCTGAGTATCAGCATCAATAATTACTTCTTCAGGTTCAGGGGGGTTTTGAAGTTGAGTTTCAGCCTGATTTGGCTCATTGGGGGTAGGTTCAGTAGATGACATAGTTGTTAGTTTTTTTGTTCGAGCAATAATTTTTTGAGATACGGGCGGCATTTGACAGGCTGAAAGCATCCCATAAGTACATACGAAACAATCTTACATACAAGTTGCTAAACTACCCTTGGTAGGGAAGTAGTGAGCGATGGGAGCAATTCTGCCAAGGCAAAAGCTAGCTTATGCTAACACCAACCAACTACCTTTACGCTAACGCTCTCTCGCTGTCAGGTTTATAGCTAGGTAACTTACTCAGTCAATTATTTTAAAGCCTCTTGTTCCGAATTACGAATTATTTAGTATGCACCATGAAAAACTACTTTCGCTCTAATATCGATGCAATGGCTAGCTATGTCCCCGGTGAACAGCCTCAACGGGGGATACAGGTCATTAAACTCAATAGTAATGAAAATCCCTATCCTCCGTCGCCTGCGGTGCTAGCTGTGCTGCAAAATATTGAAGGGGAGTGGTTAAGACGATATCCAGAACCGTTAGGGGGAGAATTCCGGCGTGCTGCAAGTAAAGTCTTAGGCGTTCCTAGTGATTGGATTATTGTCGGTAATGGTAGTGATGAAGTTTTGAATTTAGTGATTCGAGCTTGCACTGAACCTGGGAGAAAGGTGGTTTACCCAATACCAACTTATGTATTATATGTGACTTTGACTCAAATGCAGGGGGCGAAAATTGAGGAAATTCCTTATGGAGAAGATCATAAGTTACCTCTGGAAGAACTAATTGCCGCTAATGGCGCTGTCACATTCATCGCGTCGCCTAATAGTCCGTCAGGGCATATAGTACCAATTAACGATTTACGACAGTTAGCAAGGCGTTTATCTGGGGTTTTAGTGATTGATGAAGCTTATGTAGATTTTGCCGAGGATAACGCCCTGGCTTTGGTGAAGGAATACGAGAATGTCATTGTGATTCGGACACTTTCTAAGGGTTACTCTTTGGCTGGATTACGCTTGGGTTTTGGTGTGGCTAATCCTCAGTTGCTGCATGGGTTGTTTAAGGTTAAGGATAGTTATAACATTGATGCGATCGCCTGTGCTTTAGCAACAGCTGCAATTATTGACCAAGATTATAAAAATGCTTGTGCAGCCAAGGTGAAAGCATCACGGACTCAACTGGCTAAGGATTTAAAAAAATTAAATTTCCAGGTTTGGGATTCCCAGACTAACTTTTTGTTGGTACAGCCTCCCCAAGAAAATGCCGAATATCTCTATCAACAGCTCAAAGAACGACACATTTTAGTCCGGTATTTCCCACAGCCAGGATTGGATAATAAATTACGCATCACTGTTGGCACAGATGCACAAAATCAAGTTTTGGTGGAAACATTGACTCAAATTTGTGCTTAGTCAGCGCATATCACAAACTGTGTAAATAGTCAATCACCGCCTGAGCGATCGCTTCATTTCCATCTTTAGCCAAAGGTTGAGATTGCTTTGCTGCTTGGGGTGTTTCATGCAGAAAATCCCAATTACCTGCAAAAAATTCCCTTGGGGTGAGAATTTGATGTTGATTGTGATTAATCATACCTTCTAACAGAAATTTAGCTTCAGCAAAGTCATCTCTCGGAATTGTCACCAGAGGTATATCCAGTTTGGCTGTTTCCGAAAAAGTACCGTAACCAGGTTTAGAAACCACACGCCCACAAATCGGCATAAAATCCACAGGGCGGTATTTTTTATCACTAATTTTCCAAACATTCGGTAAATCAGGGGCAGATTTATCAAAGATAATAAATTGCCAATCGGGAAAATACTGTAAATTTTCGTAGGGAATTTGTTGTACACCCAAACCCCCAAAGGTGAGCAAAATCGTTTTTTCTCTAGGCGCAGTTATCCCCCAAGTAGCGCGGAGTTGGTCAGCAGAGTAACGCGGATAACCACCAGTTAAGCCGACATCTGTGATATTACTGAAGGCTGACATAGGTTCGTGAAAAGGCAAACGAAACAAGCGATCGCATTTGGCATAACATTCACTAATCCAATCTGCAATGGTCATAAATTCGCCTCCCCAATCTCGGTAGATCAAATCCCAACCAAAATTACTCATCATCCAACAGGGGATATTTGCCGCTTTGCCAAACAAAGGCGCTAAAAATGGAATATCTGCCAAGATTAAATTTACCCGATTTTGGCGGATAAAGTTGACTTCGGAGGCAATTAGAGAATTTTGTTTTTTTTGAATATCCCGCAACTTGGCTAAAGTCGCCCCTTTATCCATTGTCAAGCTATCTGCTTGCACCACACCCAAATCAAAAGCACGGGGACGGTGAATAAAATCGCCTTCTATATAGCACTCTAGCAACCACCGGGGGGCAGTTGTCACCATAATCAGCAAAATTTTTGGACATAATTTTTGAATGGTTGAAGCCACTGATGCTGTGCGAGTCGCATGACCAAATCCGTGGTTGGTGATTGCTACGTATAAAATTGGACGCATAATTCATAATTCATAATTCGTAATCAAAACCCACCAAATTCAGACTCATTTCTAAGATGCGGCTGATATCATCTGTGCGACTGTTTGTAATGGGTACACCCCCAATACGGTTCGGATAAGGTTAATAATTGACATTATTTTCAAGAGTGGAATGTAATAATCAACCTTTTGGCATTCTAAAAATTGGGATTTTTGGTTAACCGAACCGTAATGGGTACACCCCTATTCTGCTAGAGTAATTCAAATAAGAGTATCTTATCTAATCTTGGGTAAATTATTTTTTTTAAAATCATTAAAATTGCGAAATTTGTCTTTCTGCATCCTAATAAGTCATGAAAAGCCCATTGCCAAACAACATCTCAAAATCAGGATAAAATCTATCATGGCTAACAACTTTAACTAAATTGACGCAACCACCTTAAATTTTGACTTTTGACTTTTGACGAACGCCTTGCGTTACAGGGTGTTAGATGGGCAGATGATCGAGGTCGAGCAGCAGAATTTCCAGGGAACCCAGGGGAATGATTATATTACCGGCACAGATCAAGATGACACCATAGATGGTGGTAGTGGTAACGACACCCTAGATGGTGGTAGTGGTACTGATTACCTTTATGGTGGGAGTGGTGATGACACCATCAATGGTGGTGATGGAAATGATTACCTCTTTGGTCAAGATGGTAACGACATCCTCAATGGTGGGGGTGATGACGATTCCCTTCATGGTGGGAGTGGTGATGACATCCTCAATGGTGGTGATGGAAATGATCGCCTCTATGGTGATGCTGGAAATGACATCATTGATGGAATTGATTTCCTTTATGGTGATGCGGGAAATGACACCATCAATGGCGGGAGTGGTACTGACACGTATGCTGCAAACTATAGTGACCGCTTAGTGGGATTAACCATGACCTATGACAGTGCCACAGGTAATGGCAGTATTGTTGTGGGAACAGAAACCGATACATTCACCTCCATTGAAAACTTTGACTCCTTTAGAGGTACTAACTTTGATGACATCATCGTCGGAGGTTCCACCGGAGATTATTCTATATATGGTGGTGCGGGAAATGACACCATCTCAGGTAATGCAGGAAATGATCGCCTCTATGGTGAAGATGGTAACGACACCATCAATGGTGGGGGTGATAACGACATCCTCTATGGTGGGAGTGGTGATGACACCATCAATGGTGGTGATGGAAGTGATTACTTCTTTGGTGGTGATGGTAACGACACCATCAATGGTGGTGATGGAGATGATTACCTTTATGGTGATGCTGGAAATGACATGCTCAATGGCGATGCAGGATATGATCGCCTCTATGGTGGGAGTGGAAATGACATCCTCAATGGCGATGCTGGAGGTGATTACCTCGTTGGTGGGAGTGGTAACGACACCCTAATTGGTGGTTCGGGTAATAGTGGAGAAAGAGACAGGCTATCAGGAGGCAGTGGGAGCGATCGCTTCATCATTGGTGATGCCACTTGGATAGGTTATGATGACGGCAACGCTGCCACAAACGGTAATAACGACTATGCCGAAATCGCCGACTTTAATGAGGCTGAAGGCGATATTATTCAACTCAAAGCAGGTGTAGATTATCTTCTTAGTGTTTCCGGTACAGATACTCAAATTTTAATCGACAAACCCGGAACCGAAATCGATGAAATCATCGCCATTATTAGAAATCGCACAGACTTAAGTCTAACAGCCAGCTACTTCGACTACAAGAGTGTACCTTCAACTCTAGCGATCGCCCCCAGCAACGCGGTGCAAACAGAAGGTAACTCTGGAAGCAAAGCCTTCACCTTCAGCGTCACCCGTTCTGGTAACACCACGGGTATAAATACTGTCAAGTGGGCAGTTACAGGCACAGGAGCCAATCCCGCCAACGCCGCCGACTTTGGAGGAACATTACCAACAGGTACTGTCACCTTTGCAGCTAACGAAACCTCCAAGATCATCACAGTTAACGTCAGTGGTGATACCAGTATTGAAGCAGATGAAACCTTCACTGTCACCCTATCCAACCCTAGTAATGCAGCAACTATCACCACTGCTACCGCCACAGGAACCATTGAAAATGATGATGTAAATAAAGTCATTTTAAACATCAACGGTAGTAGCAACGAATACGCTCTTTCCGCAGCCTCTCAAAATGTCACAGATGAATACGTTATCTCTGCTGATAAAACTCAACTAGGACTATCCGGTAACACCTGGAAAAAACTGGACATTGGTGGCTACAATATTACCAACAACACCATCCTGGAATTTGAATTCCAAAGCAGCAAACGAGGAGAAATTCACGGAATTGGTTTTGATACTGACAATGATGTCATCAATAACCCCCAAAACTTATTCCAACTTAGTGGAACTCAAAATTGGGGACTGAATAACTTTAAAAACTATAGCACTGGTTCTGGTTGGCAATCTTACAGTATTACCGTAGGAGATTACTTCACCGGAGATTTCAACTACCTCACCTTTGCCAATGACCATGATGTAGCCTCACCTGATAGTAATGGTCAGTTCCGCAATATCCAACTCTACGAGAATCAGAATAACAACCTCAGCCTCAATATCAACGGTAGTAGCAACGAATACGCTCTTTCCGCCGCCTCCCAAGATGTCACAGATGAATTCACCATCTCGGCTGATAAAACTGAACTAGGACTATCCGGTAACACCTGGAAAAAACTGGACATTGG